>CALMMX010000322.1 GCA_937868545.1 uncultured Bacteroidota bacterium | reverse complement strand
ATTGAACATGCAGTTTTTGCAGAATTCGGCATTGGCTTTCCATGTGTATATTCAATTGTATTTAATGATGGATAAAAATACCTTCGAGGAAAAATATCGTTTTCATTCAATTTTTTTTGGACTCTTAATAATTTTTCTTCTGATTCAAAAATAATAGGATAATAACTGTAATTCCATTCACAATTATCTCTGATTTTTATTTTTTTTATTGATTCAAAATCTAAATTCTCATTATAATAGGTTACAACTTTCTTTCGTTCACTTATTATTTCATTTAAATAAGGAAGCACCGCTAAACCCATTGCTGCTTGCAATTCGGAAATTTTTGCGTTTATACCTAATCCATGAAATTCTAATGGTGTTTTATGCCCAAAATTATGTAAATAAAATAATTCTTGTAACACTTTTTCGTCCTTGCAAAACATCGCCCCTCCCTCACCAGTATGAAATAATTTGGTCGCATGAAAACTACAAGTACTTATATCTCCATAATTAAATAAAGATTTGCCATTATATAAACATCCAAAACTATGCGCTGCATCATAAATTACTATAAGATTATGTTTTGAAGCGATTTTTTCAATTACTTCAACATTGCAAGGATTACCAAAAACATGTGTTGCAAGTATTACTGTAGTCTTTGAAGTTATAGCCTCTTCAATTTTTGTCTCATCAATTGTCAGATATTCAGGGTGTATATCCACAAAAATTGGAGTACAATTTTCCCAAACTATTGCCGCAGTTGTTGCTACATAAGAAAATGGAGTAGTAATAACTTCTCCCCCTTTTGCAAATAATTTAAGTGCTATTTGAAGAGGGATTGTACCATTATTAGTAATAATTATATTACTAATAGAGGCAAATTTTCTAATCTTTTCCTCTAATTCTATTACCAATGGCCCCCTATTGGTTAACCATTGATTATCCCAAACTCTTTGTATTTGAGCATTGTATTCACCTATAGGTGGTAAAAATGATTTTGTTACAGGTATAGCCATTTTTTTACTTTATTTTTGCGAAACAAACCGTTTCTTCAGAATGAATTGTAAAATGATCTATAAAAATTTCATATCCTAAGTTCAAATCCAAAATCCAATTCGGGATGTTTACCATGTCATCCATACTATGATAAATTGCAATTGCCAATTTTGGTTTAAACTTTTTAATAGTTTCAATTGCACCTTGTAAGGCATACGGCTCAGCGCCTTCTATATCCATTTTTATGAAATCAACTTTTGAAATATTATTTTGTTTTACATAATCATCAATAGAAATGGTTGTAGTTGTTCCTGTTTGCCCATCAAAGGGATGAGTTACCACTTCACTGCCAGGTCCAAAATCTTTATAATATATTTGTTGTCCACTTTTATTAGAAACTGGATTTTCAACTATAGTAATGTTTTTTTTAAGTTGTGGATTAAAATCTAAGTTTTTATTAAATAAGTTAATGTTACCTGGTATAAATTCGAAAGAATAAACATGCCCCTTTTCTCCTGATTTACTAGCAAAGTAAAATGCGGTATCGCCCCAGCAAGCGCCTATATCTAAAATAGTATCATCTTTTTCTACTTCCACTATTCTTTTTCCATTTAATTGATAACAATATTGCTCGGTAATATAATCAATAGCAATTCCCATACTCATAAAATATAATTTAACATCATAACCAATCTTAGTTAAATCATACTTTTCTAACATAAAATGCATGAATTTTGGATCAATAGTATCATTATTATCTCCAAGCGTTTTAGCCAATTTTATTTCTTCCCAATATTTTGAATTATTTCGCGGAAGTTTTACTTTTTTGAAACCCAATTGACGATATGCCATTAAATCTACTAATACTGATTTTCCTTGAGGATTTAATTTATCATAAATCTTTTCAAATCCCTTAAGATGAGTATCATTTAAAACAGTAATAGGCAAAACTGGTGGAACATACTTATAACCTGTTAATTTTTTAATTGCTTGTTTAATAGAAATGATAGTTCCATGTGGTGGCACATAAGATGGTTTATTCACATGTGGATTAACTCCAAATCTATATTCATCATAGTTATCACTACCATAATCATTAAACTGCGATTGGTATAATTTTTTTTCTAAAGCTTCTTTAAATCCTGCCATCACTTATTTCTTTATCCATTTATAATATGTTGGTCTTATTAGTCCAGGATATTTTCCTAACCAAGTACCTTCTCTTTTTTCTTCAATGCCTTCAATGGCAATTATTTCTTTTAAATCATGCAAGGCTTCTTCACCATCTGAAACCACCATAACATCTAAATTATAAACATTATCGTTTAATGTATTGGCAGGAATTGTACATTGATAAGTAGTTTTTCCTGTTTTAAATTCTTCTGTTGGAGAACATGTTGCAAAAATCATATTTCCTTCAATTGTATTAAAAAACAAATTAATATTTATAGCCATAAAATTAGTATTACTCGAAACCTCAATTTCAATAACTAAATCATTTTCAATGTTAAAATTGCCATCAACACCATTATTTGAAATAACAATTGAATGAAGCGTAAACCCTTTATTTTCCTTGTTAATTAAGGCGTTTGATTTTACTAATTGGTTTGTCATTGAAAGGTACGTATCAATAACGCTATCTATTTTACCTATAGATTGAACCGTGCCATTATTTAACCAAATGCCAGTTGTACATAAAGATTTTACAGCCAACATATTATGACTTACAAATAAAACCGTTCTGCCTTGTCCACTAACATCTTTCATTTTACCAAGGCATTTTTTTTGAAACTCAGCATCACCCACAGCTAATACTTCATCAACAATTAAAATTTCGGGGTCAAGGTGAGCAGCAACTGCAAAAGCCAAACGCACATACATACCACTACTGTATCTTTTTACAGGTGTATCGATGTATCTTTCTACACCACTAAAATCAATAATTGCATCAAACTGCTTTTTAATTTCGGCCTTTGTCATTCCTAAAATGGCACCATTTAAAAATATATTTTCGCGTCCACTTAAATCAGGATGAAAGCCAGTACCAACTTCCAATAAACTGGCAATACGACCTCTAATTTTATATTCGCCCACTGTAGGGAGTGTGGTACGCGACAAGATTTTTAAAAGGGTTGATTTACCTGCACCATTTTTCCCAACAATACCTAACACATCTCCTTGATTAACTTTAAAATTAATATTTTGAAGAGCCCAAACGTAATCTGAATTGCCTTTTTTTGAACGATCATTTTCTTCACCCACTTTTAAAAACGGGTCTTCCTTTCCTCTAATTTTATAAAGAAATCGTTTCAAATCATCCGACATTGAACCAGTACCAACTGCGCCCAAACGGTATTGCTTTCCTAAATTATTTACTTCTATTACTGCTTTCGACATTATAATTTCTATACGGTATCCATAAAAGTTTTTTCTGTTTTATTAAAAACAACAACCCCTATTAAAAATAAGATAATTGAAAAAACAAAACTATATGCTAAATGAAAATACGATAAATTTCCTACACCTAAAAAAATGTACTTTACAGTTTCTATTAATGGAACTACAGGGTTAAACATAAGTATAGTTCTTAATTTACCCGAAGCAGGAAGTGCTAAAACAATACAACTAACGTACATTAAAAACTGAATTGCATAACCAATTAAAAAATTAAAATCACGGTACTTTGTTGTTAAAGATGTTACAATTAACCCAATACTTAAGCCCATAATGCCCAATAAAATAATTACTATTGGTAATAAAAACAATGCTTCTAAATGAAATTGAAATGAGCCATTGGTTACAATAAAATAAATCCAAACTATTAAAAAAATTAAGCACTGTACTCCCAATTTAAATAAATTGGAAATGAACATTGAAAAAGGCATTACTAACCTAGGAAAATATACCTTGCCAAAAATAGATGCATTAGCAGCAAAAGTATTGGCATTTTTATTTACACTATCAGCAAAATAATTCCAAAATGTTAAGCCAGTTAAATAATATAAAAAAGCAGGTATGCCTTGCGTTTGTAAATTTGCTATTTTTGAAAAGGTAAGAGTAAACATTATTGTAGTAATTATTGGCTGAGCAATAATCCACACTGGGCCTAATAAGGTTTGCTTGTAACCAGTTACAAAATCGCGCTTCACCAATAAAAAAATTAAATCTTTATAATTCCAAACTTCTTTGAAATTAAACGACAATAATTTTGTTTTAGGCTTAACTATTAAATCCCAGTTTTCAGTTTCACTCATTATTTACTAAACAAATTGTATTTTAAAATGCAATATATGGCTCTAAATCCATCTTTCCAACCAATCTTTTTCCCCTCATCATACGTTCTGCCATAATAAGAAATCCCCACTTCATAAATTCTTACATTTTTTACTCGAGCTATTTTGGCTGTTACTTCTGGCTCAAAACCAAAACGATTTTCTTTGAATTTAATCTCTTGAATCATTTTGGTATTAAACAATTTGTAACATGTTTCCATATCTGTAAGATTTAAATTGGTAAACATGTTTGATAGAAACGTAAGAAATTTATTTCCTATAGTATGCCAAAAAAACAATATTCGGTGAGGATTACTTCCAATAAACCTTGATCCATAAACTACATCAGCAAATCCATTTACTATAGGTTTTAATAAATCATTATACTCATTAGGGTCATATTCCAAATCAGCATCTTGAATTATTAAATAGTCTCCTTTTGCTTTACTAATTCCAGTATGCAAGGCAGCACCTTTCCCTTTATTAAATTCATGTTTATAATACTGAATGTTAATACTAGGATTCAATGCCATATAGTTAGTAATTGCCTCTTCAGTATTATCATTACTAAAATCATTTACAATAATAATTTCTTTATTGATGCCTCCAATTAATTCTACTTGCTTTATTTTGTCAAGTATGAAATGTATGGTTCTACCTTCGTTATAGGCAGGAATAATTATAGATAGGAGATTAAAATTCATTAGTTTATTTTCAATATATTTTTTGGGACTTTTACTTTAACGTTTTGCCTTAAGCTTAATAATTCTATTTGTACAAAACTTTCATTTTCAAATTGCACTAATACTCCTTTGAAACCTTTTAATGGACCTTGCAAAATCTCTACTTCGTCATTTACCTTTAATCCTTTAACTTCAAAGGTTACATCGTATCCAGTTTTTTCAATTGATTTTAGAACTTCAATTTCATGTTCCTTTACTTCTGCTTCAACTCCACCAAACTTTACAAATGCAAACACTCCAGGGTTTAAAAGAACTCTTTCTTTATCAGTTAAATTAATTTTAACAAACACATACCCTGTAAGCATTGGAAAATCAATCCATTTTTTTCTATCGCTCCATTGAGTTTGCCGCTTAATTATAGGAATATAGGCTTCGATATTTTGCTCTGTAAGTCTATCAACAACCTTTTTTTCGTGTTTTACATTTACATATATAGCGTACCAATTTTTCAATTTATTCAAAAGCTTCGCAACCTCACTCACAGAGAGAGATCATAAAAAACATAATAAAAAATGGTTTTTTACCCTTTTTTATTATATCCGTACCCATAACCATAGCCATATCCGTAGCCATAACCATACCTTGAGTAGTAATATTTACCTCTACGGCGTTTTACACCATTTAAAACTAAATATACATCTTTAATTGAATTATCGGATACGGTTTTATGGAAAAGATTTAACACATGTTTGGTTGCAAATTTTGTATTTATAACAAATAAATTAATATCAGAATATTGCATTAAATAAGCAGCATCTGATAGCATACCAATTGGAGGAGTATCAATTAATACATAATCAAAATTTTGCTTTGCATAATCTATTAATTCCTTTAATTTCTCTGACAATACTAAGTCTGAAGGATTTGGGGGAATTGGACCAGATAATATGGCGTATAAGCCTTTTATTTGAGTTGGTTTTACAATTTCATCTAATGTGTTTTCACCAATCATAAAGGTACTTATACCAATTTCAGCGTTCATTACAAGAGCCTTTTGAATGCGGGGTTTATGTAAATCAAGTTCCAACATTACAACCTTTTTACCTCCCTTTGCCAAAATTGCAGCAATATTAATTGTAGTAAATGTTTTCCCTTCACCAGGCCCATTTGAAGTTACCAAAATTGTTTTTTTATGAGAGTTTAAAATCACATATTGCAAATTGGTACGCAAGGTTCTAAAGGATTCTGCTAAAATTGAATTAGGGCTTTCATCCACCAAAATACCAGTGTTTGCAACATTTTTTTGTAAAGGTAAATCACCAATTATAGGCAAATGAGTTTTTTCGGCAAGTTCTTCAGCCGATTGTATTCTTGAGAAAAATAAAAATCTCAACATTACAATTATTAAAGAAATAACCAGTCCTGTTGCCGTGAATTTTGATAAAATGGCCTTTTTATCAGGGCTTACAACTCCTTTATTTCTTGGGCTATCAATAACTTTAATATCAGGTACAATGGTAGCTTTTGATATTTTAGTGTTTGCCTTTTTTTGTAACAAGAAATTATACATCTCTTCATTTACAGTAACTCTGCGCTGAATATTTAAAATTTCTCTTTGTTTTTGAGGAATGGTTTTAATTTCACCAACATACGATGTAATTTCACCATTAATATTTTCAATAATTTTATAGGAGGCATTACGTGTATTATTTAAATACACTAACATATTTTGTTTTAGTTTTTTTATACGTTGCTTTATTTCAATAATATTAGGGTTAATTTCTTTTGAAGAACTTAATAAAATACTTAACTCAATTTGTGCCTTATAAAGCTCATTTACAGAGGTAATTAAGAAATTATCATTATCAACTAAATAAATATTAGGTGGTAAAAATTGAGGATCTTTGTCTTCAATAATATACTTTTCTAAATCATTAATTGCATCAATTTTTAATTTCAATTTAGATTTTTGCCCATCATAAGAAGATAATTTTTGAAAAAAATCGTTTCTTTCCCAATCTAAATCCAAGATAGCCTTATCTTTTTTATAATCTTGCATGGTATCTTCAACTTCTTTTAAAGATGCCCTAACTTCATCCAACTGTTTATCAATATAGCTAATTGTTCGCTCATTTATTTCGAAGCGTGTATTTAGCGATTTATTAATATACAATCTTGATAAAGTATCTAATATCATTACTGCTCTTTCGGGAATAATATCAGTTAAAGTAATTACTAAAACATTTGTGTAATCTGGATTTAATACACCCAAAGCATTCTGATAACTATAAACTAGCGTATTAATATCATGTACAATTACCTGATAATCTAAATTAGATAAAGATGAAATGGTATTTCTATTAAAATTACCATCACGTTTAATTATAAAATTAAAATCTAAATCTATAAATGCTTCCTCAAATTTGCCCGTTTTTGTTACTTCATTCCCATTTAAAATGTATTTAATTTGATAAGTATCATAATCTAAAATTTTAACATTTATCTTATTTTCAATTAAAGAAGAATTAATATTACTTACAATTAGCTTAAAAGGAGTACCCGTAAACTGTTCGGTAGTTCTAACTCTACCAACTAAATAATATGAAACCTGTAAATTATCTTTTAATTTATCAATAGTTGCTTTCATTAAATCAAAAGATTTAACAATTCTAATTTCATTAGAGTTATCAATAAAACTTTGTGAGCCGCCATAATAGCCACTATTATCAGTAATTACATTTTCTTTGTAAAACGAATCATTAGATTTTAGTAATTCTACAGACGCTTGATAGATATTTGTGAGCTTGTATACATAGAAGTAGCCAATTAAATAAAAAATTGAAATAAAAACTATAGGGATATACCAATTTTTGGCAACTATCCTCCAAATAACCTTTAAATCGTTTATATTTAAATTTGAATTATTCTTTTTTTGGTTCACACTACTTTTGTAAGATGTCAAATATAATAAATTGGCATGATTTTTACACTAAAATTGACGTTACAAAATTAATTTACTATATTTATACCCAATTAACACATTGAATGAAATCGAAAATATACATAATAGGCTTTTTTATTCTTAGTAGTTATACATTAAGTATAGCTGCTCCACCCCCACCCCCAGCAGGAGGGCCAAGATGTTGGCCACCACCATGTGTACCTATTGATGGAGGTATTTCGATTTTAATTGCAGCAGGAGCTTTATATGGCGGTTCAAAATTATATTCAAAACAAAAAAACAAAAAAACATTATAAAATCACATAACCCCCTTATAAATTGGGGGTTTTTTGTTTATGCAAGGTAAATTAAACGTATTTCAAAAATTTTTAATTAAAGCCGTTTTATTATATGCAGGCTGCTACTTTCTTTATGAATTTGTAATTAAAAAATACACACAAATTGACCAATTTTTTATTCGCTTTATTATAAATTGTAGCGAATTTTTACTCAAAATGATGGGATTTATTACATTTTCGAGTAAAGAAGTAGATGATTTTCAGGTTTTTGGTATAGATGGTTCGAATGGTGTATGGATTGGCGGCCCCTGTAATGGTATAACCCTTATGTTTTTATTTGCCATTTTTATTATAGCCTATCCAGGTAGTATTAAGAATAAAGCATGGTTTTTACCCTTAGGAATTATTGCTGTATTTATACTAAACTTAATTAGAATTGTAGGGTTAGCAATTATAGCATTATATTATCCTGAAAATTTAGATTTTAATCACACCTACACTTTTACATTTATTGCTTATAGCTTTGTATTTTATTTATGGATGTTATGGGTAAATAAATATGCAACAAACAAAACATCAAATGCGTAATATATATAAATACATTTTATTTTTTGGAATTTTAGCATTATTGGGCTTTAGCAGAGAATATCTATTTGTAAATATTAATAATCAACTGTATAAATTATATTATCATAACGATAGTATACAAATTCCAGCTAATTTAAATTTTCTAACAAATTATAGTTACAGTACTCTTTATTATGGGAAATATTTTTTAACCATTTTGTTTTTTGCTCTATATTTCGTAGTGTCGTTTTTAGCAGTGAAATTTATTTGTACAAATAAAAAAATAACTCGATGGATTGTTTATATTTATGCACTATTACTCTCTCTATCAATAATTGCAATGGGGTACAATTACTTAATAAACAATCAGCTAGATGGTGAAGAATACACCTTTAGTAGATGGTTGATGGGTATAGCACAATCTCCATTAGTAGCATTTTTTACTATTGCTACTTCAAAATTATACAATTCATTTAATACCAATAAAATTTAAACTATATACCATGAAAAAAGACACTGCCATTTTTAAATTAATAAAAGCCGAAAAAGAGCGTCAAACAAGAGGAATTGAACTTATTGCAAGCGAAAACTACGTGAGCGATCAAGTTATGAAAGCCATGGGTAGCGTGTTAACAAATAAATACGCAGAAGGATTACCTCACAAACGTTATTATGGTGGTTGCGAAATAGTAGACCAAGTTGAACAATTAGCTATTGATAGAGCTAAAGAATTATTTGGTGCTGCTTGGGTTAATGTACAACCACACTCTGGAGCACAAGCAAATGCAGCAGTAATGTTAGCTTGCCTAAAACCTGGAGATACAATATTAGGTTTTGATTTATCTCATGGAGGCCATTTAACACATGGTTCGCCAGTAAATTTTTCAGGTAAATTATACCGTGCAACATTTTACGGGGTTGAAGAAAAAACCGGAAAAGTTAATTACGATAAAGTAGAAGAAACTGCAAAAAAAGAAAAACCAAAAATGATTATTTGTGGAGCTTCTGCATACTCAAGAGATTGGGACTATGCGCGCCTTCGTAAAATAGCTGATGCTGTTGGCGCATTATTATTAGCCGATATTTCTCATCCATCGGGCTTAATTGCTAAAGGTATATTAAATGATCCATTGCCACATTGCCACATTGTTACTACTACAACTCACAAAACATTACGTGGCCCTAGAGGTGGAATGATAATGATGGGTAAAGATTTTGAAAATCCAATGGGTGAAAAAACACCTAAAGGCGAATTAAAAATGATGAGCGCCTGTTTAGATATGGGCGTGTTTCCTGGTACTCAAGGTGGGCCATTAGAGCATGTTATTGCGGCAAAAGCAGTAGCCTACGGAGAATGTTTAAGTGATGAGTATATGCACTATTGCGTTCAAGTAATAAAAAATGCGCAAGTAATGGCAAAAGCTTTAATTGAAAAAGGATATAAAATAATTTCGGGAGGAACAGACAACCATTGTATGCTAATTGATTTGCGTAGTAAAAATCTTACTGGTAAAGAAGCAGAAAAAGCTTTAGGAGAAGCAGACATTACTGTAAATAAAAACATGGTGCCATTTGATGATAAATCTCCTTTTGTTACTTCGGGTATACGCATTGGTACGCCAGCAATTACAAGTAGAGGCTTAAAAGAAAAAGATTGCTTAAAAGTAGTTGAGTATATTGACTTAGCTTTAAAACATAAAGATAATCCTAAAGAAATTGCAAAACTTAAATCAAAAATTAATACAATGATGAGTAAATACCCATTATTTAAAGATTAATAATAACTATTACTTTAATATTAATGGCGTTATGTTTTACATAACGCCATTTTTTTTGAAGAGGAGTTTAATAATAAAAACAGGGGAAATAGTATAATTTACTTAAACTTAATTCCTATTACTAAAACATCATCAACTTGTGCATTATCCATTTTCCAATTTATAAAAGACTTTGCAAGCTCTTCCTTTTGTATATTTAATGGCTGATCAATATTTTGGGAAAAAGTTTTTTGTAAATTACTTACCATATACTTTTTGCCTTTTGGCCCTCCGAATTGGTCGGCAAAACCATCACTAAATAAATATAGACAGTCACCTTTTTCAACTGTTAAAATATGATTTTCGTATATTCTACTATTATCCAATTCTATTCCACCAATAGGAAATTTAGTTGATTTAATAATTTCTAATTCGTAATTTTTGTTTTTTCTGTAAATCCAAAGTGGACGATTTGCTCCCGAATATTGAACTTCATTTGTATTGATATTAAAAGCACAAAGAGCAATATCCATTCCATCCCTTCTTTCAAATTCAACAGCATTTTGGTTTAAAGCAATTTTTACGCCTTTATGTAGTTCTAAAAGAATATCTCCTGGAACGGTTATGTTTTTCTTATTTACAATTTCATTAAGCAATGTGTTGCCTACAATACTCATAAATGCCCCCGGAACTCCATGCCCAGTACAATCTACTGCCGCAATAAAATGCGTGTCTCCATTTTTTGCAAACCAATAAAAATCTCCACTTACAATATCTTTAGGCATATAAAGCACAAAGCTATTTTCAAATAACTGATTTACTTCATTTAAATTTGGCAATAACGCTTCTTGAATATTTTTTGCATATTTGATACTGTCTGTAATTTCTAAATTTTTATTTTCAATCACATATTTTTGCTCAATTACTTCTTTATTAATAATCTCAACTTTTTCTTTTTCCTCTCTTAATTCTTTTGTCCTCTCACTTACTTGATTTTCGAGTTTTTGATTATCAACAATCAATTTTTTAGTTTTATAATAACTATAAAAAATAATTGAACTTATTAATGCAATAACACATATTGTATAAAACCACCATGTTTTATACCAAGGTGCTAATACTTCGAATGTAAATGACACTGGTTCTTTATTCCAAACACCATCATTATTCATTGCTTTTAATAAGAAAGTATAATTTCCTGGAGGAAGGGAAGAATAAGTTGCTTCTGTTTTAGAAGTTGGCGGTACCCAATCTTCATCAATACCCATAAGTTTATACTGATATTGTACCTTTTCGGGGGCCGTTAAACTCACACCTATAAATTCGAAAGTTATATGGTTTTTGTTAAATGGAAGTTTTAAGTTTTTTGGTAATTGAAAAATAGAATCCAACTTATTAGAATATTTTAAAATGTCTTCTTGGCCAAAAAATAATTTAACTGAGTTTATTTTTGTTAAAGCCTCTAGGGGATTCTTGGTATCAAATTTTGGGTTATATATTTCCAAACCATTTGTAGTGCCTATTAATATTCGACCTTCTTTATCTTTAAAACTTGCATTATAATTAGATTCTAATCCAATCAATCCATCATCTTTTCCTAAATGCTGAATGCTAATTTTGTCGTTATAAAAATCATTAATGCTTAATAAATCTATTCCAGTGTTTTGACCAATTATTAATCTATTTTGATCATCTACTTGCAAAAAATTGCAAGCATTAGAATGCAATCCGTTTTTTTGAGAAATTTTGGTTATATCCTTATAATTATAATTAAACAAACCTTCTTCAGTTCCAAACCATATATTTTTAGCATTATCAATTTGCATTGAAAGTACTCTAGAATCTGAAAACTTATTAGTTTTATTGAATTGTACGGTATTTCCTACTTTATCAATTTTAATTACGCCATGCTCTGAAGCAAGCCATATACTTTGAAATTTATCTTCAATTATGCTGTAAATTGACAACTGTGTGTTTTCTTGTCTAAATTTATTTATTCTATTTTCTTCCGTAATGATTCCATTGTCGATTCTATATAAACCATCATTTGTTCCAACCCAAATTGTATTGTTTTTAGATTGAAAAAGAGATAATATGTATTTTTCTCTAAAAAAACTATTTGATATAATATGGAATTTTTCATTTCTAAACTCAAATAATCCTGAGTTCGTTCCAAACAATAATGATCCCTCTTCCAATGGTAAAATAGTATTAATGCCATTATCTAATAAACCATACTTTTCTTGATTATTCATATTATAATAATCAAAAGTATTATCTGAAATTCTACACAATCCATTACTACGAAGAGCTACCCAAATACTATTATTTTCATCTACAGCAACTGAATTGATATGATTTTCTGGCAATCCATTTTGTTTAGAAAAATAGGTAAAACTTTCGTTTGAATATTTATAAACACCTGCGCCATCCGTTCCTATCCAAATATTTTGTTCCCTATCTTTATATAAACACTGAATGGGATTATTAGTTAAGCCATTTGATAAATCATATTTTTTTGTTTTATTATTTGCTTTAAAATCATATCCAATTATGCCTTCAGAAAATGTTCCAAATAAAAAATTTAATCCATCTTTATTTAAAATACTACTAAATGCAATGTTTTCTTGAGACTTAAAATTTGGTATTGAAGAAACTATGAATTTTTCATTTATTATATTAGAACCTGTTTGTGTGCCAATAACAATATCCCCATTACTTTGTTGGTCAATAGAAAAAATAAAGTTGCTCATTAATCCATTCTCAATAGTAAAATTCCTAAATACCTTATTTTTAACATCATAGAAAATTACTCCATTTTGAAGTGTGCCAAACCACAAATTATGATTAAAATCCTTATATATAGTATATACTGAACTATTATTTAGTATTTTATTGTCTAAAAAGGGTGCAATTTTTTCATCTTTTAAAATATAGACTCCTTCTTGTGTTCCAATCCAAATTTTTTCGTTATCAAGGAGTAACTTAAAAATTAGAGGATTTTTTAACCCCTCTTTTTCAGAATAATTTTTAAAACTTATACCATCATATACCGATAAGCCTTTATCAGTAGCAAATAGTAATGAATTAGTTTTTATTTCAATAATAGAATAAATAATATTACTAATTAATCCATCATAATCATTTAAGGAAACGAATTTATTTCCGTTATATTTTCCCACTCCACCACCATTAGTACCAAACCACATATTCCCATAATGATCCTGCAAAATTGATAAAACTTGAGATTGGGGTAAACCTTGTTCAGTATTAAAGTTTTTGAAATTAGAAGATTGAGAATTACCTTGATAACTCAATATACATTGAATTATAATTAGAATATAAATTATAGAAATTTTCATAATTATTAACCCAAATATATACAATAAAGTCGGCCTATTTTGCCGACTTTATTAATTAATATGATTTTATTAATTATTTAGAAATACAAATTTTAACTGTTTGCACTTCCTTATTTATGGTAATTTTTATAAAATAGATTCCAGATTCTAAATCTGAAAGTGAAGTCGATGTTTCATAAGAATTACTCATTTGATTACTTAAATTAAGAAACGTTCTAACCGATTTCCCTAAAACATCAAATAATTCAAACTTTACATCAGAGCTTTGATTTAAAGTAAAATGCATATTTAAAACATTAGACGTTGGATTTGGAAATAGTGTTATATTATTGTTTGAAATATTTATTTCTTGAATACCTACGGTTAAATTTATTGGGTTAATTTTTGTTGAATCAACGGTGAAATCAAGATTGTTATATGTTTCGGATCCAGATACTAATACTTTATGATAGGTTCCGTTAGTATCTAAACCTGGAATATCAACTAATATAAAATAATTATCATTTGGTAATCCACTTATGGTATAAGTACCATTTGCATCTGTTGTTGTTTGCGCAATAATATTTCCACCTGGATTTCTACCACCTTTTACAATTATTCCTTTAATTGGAGTACTTAATGGTTTTGATCCATTTGCTCTTAAGC
Source organism: uncultured Bacteroidota bacterium (assembly GCA_937868545.1). GTDB lineage: Bacteria > Bacteroidota > Bacteroidia > B-17B0 > Aurantibacillaceae > UBA4416. The sequence continues at coordinate 2,678 of CALMMX010000322.1, read as the reverse complement.
CATAGCCAGGCCCTTTTTCTATTTTCCCAGATAAGCTACCAATACCCGCAGTAATTGGCGTTAAATCTAAAACTGTAATATTAACAGTGCTTGTAGTTAAACAGCCATGGATTATAGTTGTAGCTCCTTTCCAAAAACTGCTACTGCTTCCATAAGTTTGCATTTGATTTGTTGCAGTAGGAATTGCTTTTATTAAATACTTATTGGCATTAATTGCATTTGTAAATGTATAGGCTCCTGAGCCTGTAATTGCAATAGATGTAATTGAATCGTATTTAGTGTAACCCGTTTCATTTAGATATAATGTTACTAAACCTGCAACGGGAACTGAAGCCGTATTAGTTACTATCCCTGTAATATTTGTTGACGGGTTTACGGTTATAGTACTTATTACAGGTAATGATAAGCAACCTAAAGTATTAGTTCCAGTAACAGAGTAAGTTGTTGTAATAGTTGGTGAAACAATTGCAGAACCACTTGAATAAGTATAAGTGGCTGCTCCAGTGGGAACAATAGTAAATGTAGTTCCATAACATATTGAACCACTATTGACAGATAGAGTTGGTAAAGGATTAACCGTTACAGTTGAAACTGCTGTAACTGAACTTATGCATCCTAATGTACTTGTTCCAGTAACACTATAGGAAGTATTAATTGTTGGCGTTACAATTGATGAACCACCTGAAAAAGTATAAGTACTTGCTCCAGATGGAACAATAGTAAAAGATCCTCCTGAACAAATAGAACCACTATTGACTGTAATTGTTGGGCTAGTTATTACAAATGTTTTAGTTAATGAAACACTTAGACCAATTGAGTTTGAAGCTGTTAAAACTGCGCTATACGTTCCTGGCGATAAATAAGTAACAACTGGATTTTTTAATATAGAGGTAGCAGGTATACCACCTGTGAAAGTCCAAGCCCAACTTGTTGGAAAATAAGTAGATTGATCTGAAAATGTAATTGCACTTGCTACACATTTGGGGTCTGAAATTGAAAAACTTGCAGTTGGTACAGATGGTGGTATGGATGTATTTAATAATACAGAAATATTACTTGAACCATTATTAGTAGTGGCTAAATCAGGTTTACCATCTCCATTAAAATCAGCAGAAGTAATTGAACTAGGCTGAATTCCAGCTGTAAACGTAACACCAGTTGCAAATGTTCCGGTTCCCGAACCTAACAAAACGGATGCGTCGTTAGAGCTGGAATTTGATGTAGCTAAATCAATTTTTCCATCACCATTAAAATCGCCCGAACATATTGATGAAAGTAAAGATCCACTCGCAGCATAATTAATGGCCGTTGCAAAAGTACCTGTAGTAGAACCTAATAATATTGATGCTTTACTAGAAGTCAAACATCCAATAGCTAAATCTGTATTACCATCGCTATTAAAATCTCCTTTTGTAATGCCTCTTGGATTTGAATCTACTGTATAACTTACTGCCGTCAAAAAAGTTCCAGCACCTGCACCAATTAGCACTGATATTATATTTGCTGGTGCAAAACCATTAACTACACCTAAATCAACTATTCCATCATTATTAAAATCAGCATAGTCTATTGCCCATGGGATTATACCAACACTATAATTAGTAGCTGTTCCAAATGCACCAGTACCAGTTCCAAGTAAAATCGACGTATTATTTGAACCATTATTAGCAACTGCTAAATCTTTATTTCCATCATTATTAAAATCTGCAGATGCTATTGCCCTAGGATTAGTTCCTACTGTATAATTAATAGCTGCTGCAAAAGTTCCTGTACTAGTGCCAATTAATATTGAGATATAGTTAGCCCCTGAATTAGCAATAGCTAAATCTGTTTTACCATCTCCATTAAAATCACCTGGTATAACAGATTTTGGATTTGAAAACCCACCATAATTAGCAGAAAATACAAATGAGCCAGTACCAGAGCCAAAATATACATTTAAATCATTTGATGTAGTATTAACTTCTGCTAAATCTATATTACCATCGTTATTAAAATCAGCAGATGTAATAGACGAAGGATTTGAACCACCAGTGTAATTAACAGCTGTTGCAAATGACAGCTGTGCATTTACTTTATTTGAAAGACAAACAGTTAAAACAATTAAAATTTTAAATAATATACGCATGTTTTTTTTAATGAAGATTAGATTATAAAAATAATAAAATAAATGGTAAAACCTATCATTAAAGGGGTTAAGGTTTCATTTTTTATAGTCAAAATAATAAAAACTAGTAAATAAATAATTCTTTAATTTTTCATGAAATATGCATCTCTATAATTTCTTTCTTTACCAGAACTCCTCTTCCCGATTTATAATATCTCTCTTTTTTCATTGCTTCTTCCTTCGTTTCAAAAAACTCAACATGTACAACTACCCATGGTCTGTATAAGCGTGTGCTGTCTTTTCCATAAATATTGTGAGAATAAAAACGTTGAATCAAATTACTTGTAAAACCTGTGTAATTTCTTTCGGTTTTTTTTGAATATAATATATACACTACATACATCATAAAACGAAAAAAGCCTCAGTATAACTGAAGCTTTTTTCAATGGTAGCGGGAGAGTGATCTGACCCGCCCTTCCCTGTTTAGGGAAGGGTATGAGCCCAACGAGCTAAATACATCTCTATAATTTCTTTCTTTACCAGAACTCCTCTTCCCGATTTATAATATCTC
>CALMMX010000321.1 GCA_937868545.1 uncultured Bacteroidota bacterium | reverse complement strand
ATAGAATACTCAAACTCCTTTTTTTTTTATTTTATTGTTTTATAAATTTTGAATTACAAAATTTATTCCTTCACAACCTTTACAGTTTTGGTTTTTATACCATCACTTAAAGTTAAATAATACATACCTGCGGAGAGTGGAGATAAATTAATTGTTGTTGTATAATTTTGAGGATTGACTGTAAATATATTTTGTCCTAAAGAATTAGTAATATAAATAGTAGTAGTACTAATTATAAAAGTATTAGAAATTTGTATAGTAATATTTTCTGTAAATGGGTTTGGTATTATGTTTATGGAAGCGTTTTCTGAATTTTGATTTAATGTATCTGTATTTATAACTACCCCACAAGTATCATGATAATCGCCTGCTAAACGCTTTGCAACATACCATATATATCTATTTCCAATATACCCAAAACTTCCACCAACATATAATGTATCTTTAAAAAAGGTAGCTGTTTTTACATAGCCATATGTAACACCTCCTAAATCGCACCATTGTTTACCATCATAAACAGCCATTTTACTTGCAGGAATATCGCCAGCATTGTTAAATGCGCCAAACACATATAATTTATCATTATGTACTAATAATTTCAAAACTTCGCCATCAGTGCCCTCAATACCATTTGGTATAGAAAACCAGTTGTTACCATCCCATTTCATAATATAATTTCCAGCGTTCCCTTCTGCTTTTCTAAATACACCTGCTACATATAAATATCCTTTATAAATAACCATACTATTTACTTTTGAGGCTCCCCCTTTTATTCCATTACCAACAGAATACCATTTTGAACCATTGTATCTGAAAATACGATAAAGATTTTTTTCAATATGTGCATCAGCAGAATCTAATAAATTACCTCCTACATATAATTCATTTTTATACTTTTCAATGCTATAAATAATATTCCCCAGCGCATGGGGACTTGGGTAGTTTAATGAATAAAAATTTGAACCATCAAATTTTGTTATGCAACCTATTTTTTGACTGCCAACTGAATCAAAAGATCCACCTATGTATAACTCATCATCAATTACTTTGAACGAATTTATTGGTCTTCGGAAATTAAAAACTGGATTATTATTTAGAAATGGATTATAAGGTAAAGGTGCCCAATTTATACCGTCCCAAACTCCTAAACAACCTACTTGTTGTTTATTATGCCAAGTGTCAGCATCACCAATATATAATTTGTTCTTATACCAAATTAAATCACCATTTTGACAACTATTAGGTGTAGTTCCATATAGACTATTTCCTATACCACCTTTTACTGAATCCCATTTATTATTAGCATATTTAGCAATACCCCATGAATTTATTGGACCCAATTTAATAAAATCACCAATAGCATATATAGAGTTTTTAGAATCATCACCTAAAATTCTGTCAACTCTTCTGTCGGGTGCGCCACAGCATAAACTATCCCATAAAATAGGAGCTTGAGCAACTAGTGTAAAGTTTGCTACAAACAATAGAATACTCAAACTCCTTTTCATTTTACATTATTGTTTTATAAATTTTGAAGTAATAATTGATTTGTTATGATGTAATTTAACTATATACATTCCTTGAGATAGGTTTGTAATTTCAATTTTATTGTTTTGTATTAAACCTTCATTAACTAATTGGCCTTGAGTATTATAAATTTCAAAACCAATATTACCTATTTGATCTTTAAATAGCACATTAAGTTCACTTTGTGCAGGATTTGGAAATAACACAAATTGTAATTGGTTATTTAAGGAGTTTTCCTTAATTCCAACTAAACTACTTATTATTTCAAAAAAGCCAGCATTACCATCATCTGTTCCATTTAGTGTTGTATATAATGTGCCATAACCATTATTATCTGCCAATGGGAAACTTGAAGCACTTTCTGTACTACCACAAAAATAAACTCTGTTATTTACCCCAAGAGTTATAGAGTTTAAAATATCATAATAATTACCACCAAAATACGTCCCCCAAGAATTTACCCCTTGTTTAGTAAAAGAGGCAATAAAGCCATCCGTAGCACCATTATTTACATTATCATAAAATGTTCCTCCTAAAGTTGGATTTGGAAACATGGCAAAACCACTATTAAATTGACTTGAACCTAAAACGTATAATGTGTTATTAGTATCTAACGCTATATCGGCAATATCATTTAGTTTTCCACTTAAACTATAATATGTACTCCATATTAAAGAATCTTTAGTATCAAAACGAGCTATTAATGGATCAGTACTGTAAGTTGTTTTAATAGTATCATTATAACCAACGCCCGTATTATAAAATTTATGATGCATGTTTATTGAACTAGTTGAACCTGCAATATATAAATGCCCTTCTTTACTCATTCCTATTGTAGATAGGTAATCTGTTTTCTCACCTCCAAAATAGGTACTCCATAAACGTGTGTTGCTTGAATTATATTTTAAAATAAAACCATCATAATTTCCTGCAAGTGTATTTTGCATAAATGCATTACTACCCGGATTTGTTATTGGAACACCATAACCTCCATCACCAACTATATAAACATCATTATTAGATTTATTTATAAATATATTATTTAATTTTTCTATTGTAGGAGTTGTGCCTATAAATGTAGATGCCACAGGATATAAATTTGTAAATTTCACTATAGCTCCATTTTTACCAGGTAAATTTAGAGCAGCAGATTGATTGAAACTTGCACTTGGATAATATGGAAAATCAGTAGATTCTGATTGACCAACAACATAAATATCATTTAAACTATTAATTGCAACCTTACTAAATTCCTCATAATAAGTACCGCCCATACAAGTTGACCATATTGGGATACCACCATTATCAAATTTCATAATTATACCATCGTAATTCGAACCACTTGTTAAAGCATGCGCATAAGCACCAGAAGGTGTATATATTGGCATATTTGATGAGCCACTGTTGCCTACAACAATTGGTTGGTCAGCGTTGTCTATTGCAATTCCTTTTCCGAATTCATTGTATGAACCTCCAAATAGAGTTCGCCATTGTTCATTTCCATTAAAATTAAATTTTGTAATTAATGCATCACAAAAAACACCAACCAATTCAGTGCCAACTGCCTTTGGTAATGAAGAACTGTATGTATAGCCTGTTGTGTAATAATAATTATCAGTAGAATATGCCCCATCTTTATAATAATCTTCATCACTTCCGCCATGATATGTTGTCCATTTAACGTTATCAAGAGTACTTGATGTTATTATTGCGGCAGCATTTCCATTGTCAATTTCGATAACTAATGATAAAGATGTTGTATAAGTGCCAATATTAAACATGTATTTATTTGTTCCCGCATTTACATAATTTGCATTCCATGCAGTTATAGGAATTATACTTCCTGTTGCACTAATTTGATATGTTTTTGGAAGGTTTAAATCTATATTCCCTATTCCAGAATTTACTTTTAACCAACCACTTGGTGTTATTGATGATGATACAGCACCTAAATATTCAAATTTAATCGATTTTGGATTACCACCTGGTTTTACAACAAAATAATATTTTAATCCATTTTGATTAGAGTAGTAATACAAATCAATATTTGGATATATGTTTGGTACTAATAATCTTTCGCTACCTCTTACATAAGTTGCTCCAGAGGTACAATGTGGTAAGAAATAATTCAAATATTCTGTTTTTTGATTATAACTATATGGTTTTGTTGTACTACTTGAAGAAATGAATTTCATATCAATACGAGCAAGAGTATCAAGCGTTGAAGCCGTTGTATCAACTTTAGAAAACACATATGTTAAAGTTGTATTTTCAAAATATAATTTAGGATTAGATAAGGTGTAATATTTATCTTGAGGAACTTGATTCCCAAGTGTGTTAATTATTTGACCTTTATTTTCATAGAATAAATAATTTTTATTTGGATTTTCTGTTAATGGATCTATAGGATTTGTAACATCGTATTGCACATACTTCACCGTTAAAAAATTAAAGGTAGAAGGAGCAGTTTCGCTTTGCCCTGTAATAATTACATTGTTTAAAGAATCTAAAGTAATGTTAGTAGCGTTATCATTTAGTGTGGCTCCTCCATCAGTAATAACATCCCATTGTTTGATACCACTGCTGTTGTATTTAATGGTGTAATAATCGGTTTTATTAAGTGTGTTGGTGTTGTAACCAGTTATGTAAACATTGGCAGAGGCATCTACTATTAAATCGGCTGCTTCGTCATCTTTATTACTTGGATCATTATAATACTGTACCCATTGCTGTACACCACTACTGTTTAATTTTATGGTAGCAATGTTACGCCCTTGCGTGGAACTTGTAGAGTAGCCAGTAATGTATACATTACCCGAAGCATCTACTTGCACCCCTTTAGCTACATCGTTTAATGAACTTGCTCCATTAAAAGTATAAGTCCAAGCTGTAACCAAGGTTGTACTTAATTTTTGAACGTAATAGTTTGTACCTTGGCCAGTTACAAATGTTGAACCAACCACATAAACATTCCCTGCACCATCTGAGGCTAAATCTGCAACAACATCAACACTTGCAGTAGTAACAGCCACGCTTACATCAGTATTTGTTATTGCACCTGTAGCTTGAGTATACTTAACGGTTGCAAATTTATAATTACTAGGGCTACTTGTAACAGCACCTGTAATTGTTACATTAGCTCCGCTAGCTACAATTTTTATGGCCGCATCATCTAAGTTAGAAGCATAATTATAAGTACTTACCCATTGTTGCACACCAGTTGGTGAATATTTAATAGTAAGGAAATCAGTATTACCACTAGCATTATAGCTTGCTCCTGTTATGTAAATATTATTAGATGCATCAAGTACAACGTGTTTACCAGCATCATGTAAATTCCCCGTGCCATTATATGTTGTTGCCCATTGAAAAACGCCTGCTGAGGTGTATCGCATGGTTATAGCATCAGTAGTAGGAGATGCGGTACTTGTAGTTACAGCCCCAGTTACATAAACATCGGTACTTGTAACTACTAAACCAGCTGCAAAATCAGTTCCATTGCCAGCACCTGCATATTGGCGAATCCATAATTGTACGCCATTAGGGCTGTATTTTGCTAATAAAATATCGGTATTACCAGCAGAGTTTAATGTTGCACCTGCAACATAAACGTTGTTTGAGGCATCTGTTTTGGTTACATTTTTATAAAAAAAGTTTTGCGTACCGGCAGTTGTTTTCCAGTCTTCAAAAGCCATAGGCGTGCTTTGAGCATGAGCTAAAGCTTGTGTTAAAATAAATAAAAGTATAAATAGTTGTTTCATTGGTTACGAGTATTAAAGTTAATAAATTAAAAGGTATAAAACTAGTTTTATAGAGGTAGAGTGCGTTAGTAATAAAAACAAATTACTAATGTGTAGTAATAATTAGGGCGTGAACCTAATTATCCAAACTTTAGGAACTCCACAGTCCCATCCACCGAATAACAAGCACACGCCCTTGCGGACGTTTGCTGCTTTCTTCGGTGAAAAAAAATAAAGTGTGGAGTTTTAAAGTTTTCCGAATACAAACAAACTATATGTTTATGTTCAATATGTTAGTGTTAGGTATATCTGTGTCTTAATATTTTGTTTTGGTAATCCAATATTACAAAAAAAATCAATTAGTTTTTATTTAAAAACAATCATATAATGATAAAATTGAAAATATAGTATTTAGTTTTAAGGTTAATTGTATAAAAGTAGCATTAAAACCAAACTGTATAACTAATTTATAATAGGTATACTAAATTTAAAAAAGGTGTACAGAATTTATAATTAGCGTAATGAATTTAAAAAGAGCTTGCTGAATTAAAAAAAGGTGTAATTAGTTTAAAAAGGAAAAACTGAATTTAAAAAAGCTGTACTGAATTTATTATAGCTATACCAAATTTAAAATATGCTTACTGACTTTAAAAAAGGTATTCTGTGTTTAAATATGGTTAACTGAATTTAAAAAGGTTGTGCTGAATTTAAAAAAGGTATACCCAATTTAAAAAAAGTCTACAAAATTTAAAATAGGAATACAGAAATTAAAAAAGGTGTACTGAATTTAAAATAGGAATACTAAGTTTAAAAAAAGTTTACTCAAATAAAAATTGTGTGTTTTGAAAAAAAGTTGCCACTTAATTGTTAAAAATAACCACTTATAGGCAAAATGTTAACAGATATAAAATAGCTGTGTTAAAGGGTGTTAAAGCAAGTAACATTTTTGTTTTTGCCTCGTTATAAATCCAAAATCAACATCAGTAATATTAATTTGCCAAATTAAATTACTACAAGTTTCTCCATACCTCTCACTTGTTTACTCAATTATGAGGTGTAAAAAAGTAAGTAAAACGCGCTTGATTAAAAAAACACAAACAAGCAACAAAAAAATAAGTAATATGAAATACTCATGTTTGTTAAGTCAATATGAACGCATTAAACACAATATTTCATTAAATAACTAATAAATAATTAAAAAAATGAAACAAATAAAGTTAGCCCTCAATATTGAAGGCATGGACCCAAGCGGGATAGAGGTGAAAGCTGCCACCGTTATAACTAGCTTAACTGGGAATGCTACTCTCCCAAATACAAGTACAATATATGTTCCTTTATTAACAACTGCAAGAGTTGCACTGCATGATTCTATACATGCTGACCACCCCGATACCTTAGTTATAACACAAGCCAAAAACCAAGTTATAAAAGTATTAAACGCTATAAAGGCATCCGTTGAGTTAGAATGCAATAATAATGATGTGGTTGCTACCAGTAGTGGTTTAGAATTAAAGCAAAACACATTGGTTAAACCCAAAGTATTTAATGCAGTTCAAGGTACGATTAGTGGTTCAGTAAATTTAGTTGCACCTTTTGCATCTGTTCATGCTGCTTATGTTTGGGAAATGAGTAATGATCCAATTTCAAGTTGGACTCAACTAAAAATAACAAATACTACCAGTTGTACTATTACAGATTTAATTGCAGGTAACAAATATTGGTTTAGAGTAAAAGCTATTGTGCATGATGAGGAGCAACCTTATACCGCCCCTCATATGGTACACGTTGTGTAAATGTTAAACATTAAGTTAAACAGAAAAGGTTGGCTTTTTAATTGGCCAACCTTTTTTTATTTTACTTTTTAAACTTAACCTTTTTATATATCGTTTCTCCAATTAATTCAAAAACAATATGTTATTAACCTGTTGGCTCCTAAAATCATGATTTTGTACCGTTTTGCAAAACACACATTTACTATTTTTTGTAAATCAAAGCCACCGCATAAGCATTAACTCCTTCTTCTCTACCAACGTAGCCTAATTTTTCATTAGTAGTTGCTTTAATAGAAATTTCTTCAACTGTAATATTCATTATAGGAGCCAATACATTTTGCATAGCTTCTATATGAGGATTAATTTTAGGAGCCTCTAAACTTAAGGTAGAATCAATGTTTCCAATAGCGTAGCCTTTTTTATCTAACAATGCTACTACTTCTTTAAGCAAGGTTTTACTATCAGCGCCTCTGTATCGTTCATCAGTATTTGGGAAATGATAACCAATGTCTTTTAAATTAGCAGCCCCAAGCAATGCATCACAAATAGCATGTAATAATACATCCGCATCACTATGTCCTACACATCCTTTATCAAACTTTAGTTTTATTCCACCTAACCAAAGTTCTCTTTCTGTTCCTAAAGGATGCACATCAAAGCCAAAACCAACACGTATATTTATCATTTTATTGTTTTATAGGAGTAACCGAAGCTGGAACAACAACTATTGTTGCTAAACCTGCCTTAGCTTGCGCATGATTTGGGTTTAATTTTAAACACTCTTCCCAATAGTACTTAGCTTTATCGTATTGTTTTTTCTGATAATAAGCTCCTCCTAAATTGTAATATCCTTCAGGATTATTTTTGCTAAGTAACATTGTATGCCTTAAAATATAAATAGCACTATCTAATTGTCCTCTCATAGACATTTGATATCCTTTATTTAATAAGTCGTTATAAAACACTTGGTAGTAGCTAGTTAAATAAGGATTATTTGGATATAAATTTTCCGCATGTTTCCAATAGTATAATGCATCACGCGTTTTACCTAATTTAAAACTACCTAAACCTAAATTTAAATAACCATTTACATAGCGAGGATGTAATTCAACCGCATGTTTTAAAAATTTCATACCTTTATCTAAAGCAGCTTCGCGTTTATCTTTGTATCCACCAGCTTTTACTTCTTCGTCAGTAATATGTAATGTTCCGTTGTAATCATTGTCTGTATCTACTGTTTGTCCAGGTCTTCTTTTTCCTGTTATCTCTTTGGTATCAGCCAAATCAATCCAACGAGCACCTGCATTACCTAAACATAATACTGAATTAGGCATTGTTTCAACGTCTTTTAAGAATAATGTAACATCGTTTTTCCAATCCCAGTTACGTTCCCATGTTTTGCAACCGTATAAGAAAGTCATTACTCCTAATAAACTTAAAAAACCAAATCGTTTCATGTTTAAACTTACAGAGTTTGGTATTTTATCAAAACCTTTTACAATTAACCATGCTAAAGCAATTACAAATCCAATTGTAGAATGGAATAATAAACGTTCGCCCATTGTAGCACCAATGTCCATTAAAATGTTACCTATCATTAATAAGAATGCAAAATAAACTGCAATGGCAAATCCTAAAGCATGACGTTTTAAAATTAATTTAATACCAAAATACACTAAACCTAAATGTAAGAATAATGAAACTAAAGTATCCCAACTTGCAAAAGTTCTAAATTGAATGGAGTTAAACGAATAATCTGATGATAATGGGTGAGGGAACCAACATAATGAGAAGTATTTAAACAACACGTACACTTTGGTTGCCCACTGCTCGTGCTGGCTAGCTAATAAATAAGGATTATTTAAAATTTCGGTATCAGGTACACCTGGTTTTAATTTTACAGCAACTAAACGCATTCCTAAATAAAATAATAGGATAAAGAAGTGCCAGCTCATTAATGTGCCATAATCTTTCTTTTTGGAGCCTAAAATTAATACACCAAATATTAAATAAATAAAAGGGAAAATCCAGAAAGATAAATTTGGTTTAGCGCCTGGCCTTGCTGTAATATCAAATTGTTTTTTGAGGTAAAGCATGAGTAAGGCACACCCAAAAAATACTAAGAAAACGTATAATGATTGTTTAAAATCTTTTGTTTGAAAGAAGGTTTTAGGGTCGAAATCTATTCTGTGGAATACATATAAACCAATAGGAATTAAAGCTACTAATACAACCGCGTATTCTTTTGATAATAATGCTAAAAGGAAGTTAACTGAAGCCCAAACCAAAGCTTTTGGAGTTTTTTCTTCAACGTATTTAAAGGAATAAAAGAAGGTGAGGGAAATGAAAATGAGTGAAAAAATCTCATCACGACTCTTTACATTGGCAATGGCCTCCGAATGTATAGGGTGCATTAGGAATAATATGGCCGCTAAAAAAGCAATATCATGATTATCTTTAAAAATATAGTTTCTAAAGAATAGGAATAATAGCATAATTCCAACAATAAATGTTAGAATATTTACTAAATGCCTAACCCAAGCATCTTTTACTTGGCAATCTACTTCATTAAATACACCATCTTGGTTAATATCCTCTTCTGGGTCATCAACATTGTTTTTATTTTGATCCCAGCAACGTTGTGGGTACAAACCATTGTCGTATGCTCCAATAAATTGTTGTTCAATTGCAAAACTAACAACAGATAATGGACGGTAACGACCCCCAGCTAATTGATCGGTAGCATTCATTCTACGGTAAAAACTCTCATAGGCATCTTTTGTCATAATACCTTTAATACCTTTAAACCCCTTAATTACCCAGTCGTTTTGATGAATAATAATACCATCATCAAGTGCATACTCGTTATGTAAAGAAGTTAAGTTGAAAATAAGCCCAAGTAAAATAATTACAATAAACGGAGCTGTTTGATTTTTAAAAGGAAAAAAACGAAATGTGTTTTTAAGTTCGTTAAACACAGGTTGTTTTGGAGTAGTAATTTGTTTTGCCATAAAATGTGATGATATAACACAAATATACTTAAATAAACAAAAAAATGGTTTTTGATTTTAGAAAATTCGTTAAAAAAGTGCTAAAAATGGTACTTTTCTATTTTGAACAGAGATATAATATAAATTATAACTTTTATATATTTTATAGTTTAAATATCTGGGTAATATTGGTAACCAAAATTTGTATATTCGTGTCAAACCAATGAGTTTAAAAAACAAAATATTATATACGTCATTAGGTGCTATTATTTTTGCATTGGTTTCCTATTTTTTGCAACGTAGTAATAACATTACTACTGCTGAATTAGCTTTAAATGCCCAAGTTAATTTGCATAAAAAAGAGTCTTTTACAAAAGAAGCTTTAAATCAAATAGCAATTAAATTAAAACATGAAACGGCAAAAGATGTCTTTTTGAAATTTGAAAACAAGTTTCCTGATTTTTACAAAAATGAAGGGGTCTCATTTTATATCTATCAAAATGATAGTTTGTGTTTTTGGACTGATAATCAACCAGCTGTAGATTTAAATAACTACACAAATGAGGAAAGTTATCAGTTAGTTAAAATTAGAAATGGTTGGTTTGAATTAATTAGAGATACTTTAAATACAGATAAAAGAACTGCAATAGTTGCGTTAATAGCCATTAAAAATGAGTATGATTTTGAGAATAATTACCTAGAAAATAATTTTAGTACTTGGTTGCAATTGCCTGATAAAACTAAGTTAATTACACCAATAAAATATTTTAAACATGCCATTACATCAAAATATGGTAAGCCGTTATTTGAAATTTATAGAGCGGATGGCATTTATAAAAACGGAACAAAAAGTTTGATAGCTTCTGTTTTTGCTGTGTTGTCATTGCTATTAATTTCATTAAATGTATTGCTGTCTTCTAAAATCATTATCAAAAATAGAATATTGCGATTAGTATTTATTATTGGATTTTGTTTTATTATCAGAACTATAATGGTGTATTTTAAAGTTCCTGATTGTTTTTATTTAACTGATTTATATAATGTAAGGGTATTTGCCGATGCATCATCGTTTTTCTTTTCGTTTTTAGGAGATGCGTTAATAAATTCATTTTTGTTATTTATAGTATCTGTTTACATATATAAAAATAAATTGCACATCATTAAATCTTCACTATTAATTAATTCACTTTGGCTGATATTTTTTTTATTGATATTAGCTGGTTTTACATATAATTTCCCTCGATTAATTTTTAGTTTAATTAATAACTCAACTATATCTTTCAATATTAATCAATTATTTGAATTCTCATTATTCACATTGGTGGGCTTGCTATCAGTAGGATTTATGATTTTTAGTTTTTATATGCTTTTAGAAGTTTTTGTGATTTTAATTATTCAAAACTTTAAAAAGCAAAATGTAGTGGTTCTTATTTCTGTATTCTGCATAACTATTTACGTTATAACGTTATTGATTTTAAAGTTAAATAAAAGCGAATTTTTATGGCCAATTCCTTTTTTAGTTACGAGTTATTTACTCCGCCGTTTTAAAGCAACAAATAATTTTATAAATGTTGGTTTGATAGTTTTGATAGCAACTTTTATAGTAAATTATTTTTTCTCGAATTATAATGAATTAAATAAAAAGCAAACTTATAGTGCGTTATCATTTTCATTAACAGATAGAGAAGATGCAATTGCCGAGAATGAGTTTTCAAAAGTTAGTTTGTCAATTAAGAACGATATAAATTTAAAAAATCTTATTTCGTTATTGCCTTTAAGCAGTCAAAAAATTGAACAAAAAATTAAGCAGGTAAATTTTACTGATTATTTTGAAAGGTATGACATTATATTGTCATTGTTTAGAAACGAAGCACCTGTTTTTAATTTTTCAGAGTCCAAATATTTAAGTGTCAATTATTTTGAGGACCAAATAAATGATGGAGAAAGAACTTTGCATGAAAATTTATTTTTTATTAATAAGAAGAATAAGCCAATTAGGTATATCGGAAAAATTGAAATAATTGATCCAAATCTGCAGCATGATTCTGCTTATTTTTTATATGTTCAGCTAGATCCGAAATTATCATCTAGTTTAGGTGTTTTTCCTGAAATATTATTGGATAAATCATTGCAAAGCAAAATTGTTTCTCAGGAAATTTCATATGCTATATATGAAAACAATAAGTTGCAATCATCGCATGGAAATATACAGTACCCTATTTTTTTTAATCATAACGCTATATACACTAACGAAAATAGCTTTACCCATTATGTTTACAACGGTTCAAACCATCAAACTATTATTATTTCAGATGTAAAAACTAGTTTTTGGCAAGTATTTGCTTCTAATTCTTATTTATTTATTTTTTTCTCACTCATTGTAATTATAGCTGTTTGGTTTAATGCACTTATTATTAGAAAGAATAGAAAATTTAAGTCGTTAAACAATAGAATACAATTTATTTTGGTTTCAATAATTGTTTTATCATTAGTTTCGGTAGTAGTTGGTACGGTTTGGGTAGTAACAACGCAATTTGAAAACAAGAATAAAAACGAATTGATATTAAAATCAAAATCAATATTAAATGAATTACAACAGAGTATAGGCCAGCAAAATGTTTTGGAGGGTTCATACAAAGAGTATTCAATATTTTCATTAAAAAAATTAGCACAGCTTTTTGGAACTGACATTACTTTGTTTGATAAGAAAGGAGTTTTATATGCAACTTCACAGCCAGCTATTTATGAGCAAGGCTTGGTTTCTAAGTTTATGAATCCTTATGCATATTCAGGCTTTTTATTAAATAGAAATGCTGCCCTTTCGCATCGTGAAACAATTGGTAGTTTAAATTATTTATCTACATACATTCCGTTTTATAATTCCGAAAATAAATTATTAGGCTATTTGAACTTACCTTACTTTTCACGACAAAAAGATTTGGAAAAAGAGCTTTCTGTTTATTTAACAACCTTATTAAATATTTACACTGTGTTATTTGTTATAACAACTTTAATTGCATTGTTTGTATCTAATTTACTTACCAAACCATTACGAATAATTAAGAACCAAATTTCAAATACAAAGTTTGGCTCTACAATTACACCTATAGAATGGGAATCGAATGATGAAATTGGAAGTTTGGTTAATGAGTATAATTTGATGTTGATTGAACTTGAAAAGAGTACAGAATTATTAGCAAAATCTGAGCGAGAAAGTGCTTGGCGCGAAATGTCGAAGCAAGTGGCACATGAAATTAAAAACCCTTTAACCCCAATGAAATTAAATATTCAACATTTGCAGAGGGTTGTAAAAACAAATCCAGAAGATATTTCTGATAGGGTAGATAAAGTTGCTGATATGTTGATTCAACAAATAGATACCTTAACAAACATTGCAAATGAGTTTTCAAACTTTGGTAAATTTCCAATTACAAAGTTGGAAAAAATTGATTTGGTGATTGTATTACAAAATTTAATTAATTTATTTAAAAAGTTGAAGGATAGAAAATTGGATTTAATTGTTGCAGATTCTAACCTTTATTCTATGGTTGATAAAGAACAATTTATTAGAGCAATTACCAATTTGATTAAAAATGCAGATCAATCAATATCCGAAAATAAGTTTGGATTTATAAAAATTAAGCTTTCAAAAATTGATGGGAATATTGAAATTAGAGTGAGTGATAATGGTACCGGAATTCCTTTAGAAGTGTATCCAAAAATATTCGTACCTAACTTTACAACAAAAAATTCGGGTACTGGTTTAGGATTAGCAATGGTAAAAAATAGTATTGTTACTTTTAATGGAAGTATACGTTTTGAAAGTGAAGTAGGGGTAGGTACTACGTTTATAATTTTATTGCCTTCTGTAGATTAAAGAAATTATAAATTTTTTAATTCCTTGGTTTTGATATTGAAAAGAAAAACGGATTGATCTTTTTCGAACCTTATTAAATTAGAGTTAATTATTTCTAGAGAATTATATTGATTTTGTAACAAAATTTCTCCATTAGAATTTATTAAACCAATTAATCCATTTTCATTTACTGTTTTGTAGCAGGTTTCGTTTATTTTTACAATATCACCGTTTTTAATTGTATAATAAATGCTCCCTGTTTGATTTAATAGCATTGTATTGCTTGATTTTTTCACAATGGCTATATTATTTTCAAAGTCAGTAGCTTTATCAAACTCTAGTGTTGTAATTGGTTTTAACTTTCTATCAACAAATGAATATTTATTGTTTTTTTGAATTCTAATAATATCACATTTTGCAAAAAATAAATTCGAGTACATTCCAAAAGGAATGCTGTATCTTCCATTTGCATCAATAAGTGCTACTTCTTCGTTTTTATGAAGTTTAAAATATTTTCCATTCGTGTAATCATTGGGAGTGTAATTAGTGGTGTAGTTAAATTCTATTGATGTTACAAAACAACTTTGCAATGCATTATAAAAACCGTATAAATTATTTTTTACAATTAAATATATCCCATTTTGGCAAGGTGTTATGTAATCATAATCTATATTTAAAACGGTAGTGTTATTTGTATTAATTAGTCCGTACTTTTTATCTTTTTTTACAATTAAAATCTGGTTTGTGTCAACGTTCGAAACCCATTCCCATTCAGCTTCAAGCCTTATATTTTGAGAACTAACTAGGCCGTATAAAGTTGTATAGTAATAAGCAAATCCGTTTTTAAAATTCCCTAATTTGTTGTAAATAAAAGGAATAACTTCCTCTCCTTTTGTATTTATTGCGCCATATTTATCGCCTTGTTTACACACATAAAGTCCTTCTGAAATTTCGTTTATCTCAGCATATGGTTTTGAGATTACTTGCCCTGTTCTGTTTATAAGGTAATAAATCCCATTATTTTTCACTATTGCAAATCCATCCTTATAATCTTCTACTTCGTCAAATTTATTTTCGGAAATGTATTCACCTTCTTTATTAATATAAAAGCAACTGTCGTTTTTGCACACGCTTGCTAGCCCTTCGCAAAAATTAGAAGCATCATCAAATTTTGGAGGGATAATCCAGTTCCCTAAAGTGTCAATGTAACCATATAAAGAATGTGAGTTTTTAAATGGAATTAAAAGGCGTTCGGTAAGTTGTAGTTCTTTACTTATAAGATCTTTAAAAGGATAGTTGGGGTATTTAATTAAAAAATTTTCTAAATTTTGCTTTGAGTAATTTTTCACGGTACTACTGTAAAGGTATTTCCAAGCGTAATCTTTCGTGTTTACACTAGCATATTTTTCAATATATAGATATAGACTATCCTCGTTTTTTAATTGTTGAGTTAATGAAAATAAATTTTGTTCAGCATCAATACAATTAATATTAGTTGGATGTTTTTTTAAGAAAATTTTGTATGAATTAATATTACTTGTTGAGGTTAGTTCATGGTATTGAAAATCATCATACAGTTTTTTTGCATTACCAAGAAAAATGCTTTCGGGATAACTTAAAATAAAGGCTTTTACAGTGTCGCTTTTTTGCGAGTTAATTATTTTTTGGTATAGTTGAGCATCTCTATTATAATAGGCAGCTTTAAGTTTTGTTTCACTGGCAAATGGAAAATAATTTAAAAAATGATTAATGCTATCAATTGAAGTGTTATTGCAGTAGACATTAAATCCTTTATTTCCAATGTCGTATTTTAATTGCGAAATACTGTTATTGTTAATTTTAAATTGATTGTAGCTTACGGTGTCTTTGAAATTAACAAGGCAACTGTTTATGTATTTAGCAGCACTGTCAATATTAGAAAAAGGATTATCTGTTCGGTAGTATATTATGGCAAGGCCATACGCTGCTTCAGCTTTATTTTTTTTGTATGACTTATAAAACAAGTTTTTAGCTTTAAAATAATCATAAATAGATAAGGCATTATATGCTTTAGTTATATTATTGCTAATTAGGGAATTAGAAAGAAATAGTAATACGTATATGCAATTTTTTAGATTCATGAAATTATCGCATTAAATTTATACTTTTGTCGCACAAATTCGTTATAAAGATGTTCACACAAGGCAAAATATTATTCATTATCTTTTTTTTAGTAATTTTTGTTGCTGGTATGATTTGGTCGTATCAAAAGGATAAAAAAATGAATAAAATACATTTTGATGGTGCATCCAAAACCTTAATAATTATACTTTCAGTGATTGGAATACTATTTTTATTTATTAAAATCAGACATTATTTTTAAAAATTCGGCTTTTTTTGTATATTTTTGTAGTCTATACAATTATTTAATCTATTTTTTAAAATGAAAGCTATATTTTTTATTACTTTATTTTCTGCATTTTTCGCTAATATTAAGGCTAGTGTTTTAGTAGTTGAAGGAAAGTTTCAAAATAAAAATATTTATATTCAAAATGCTTTTGGTAGCAACGGTGTTGGTTTTTGCACTACTGAGATAAAAGTAAATGGTAAAATTAGCACAGATGAAATAAATTCTAGTGCTTTTGAAATTGATTTAGGATCAATGAATATTAAGTCTGGTGATAAAGTAATTATTGAAATAGTGCATAAAAGTGATTGTGTTCCGGTTGTTTTAAATCCGGAAGTATTAAAACCGCGTCCTACTTTTGAAATTGTAACAATGAATATTAGTTCTACTGGCTTATTAAAATGGACTGCTAAAAACGAAAGTGGTGCATTACCTTATATTGTTGAGCAATTTAAATGGAATAAATGGGTATATGTTGGAACTGTTCAAGGAGTTGGTACACCAGATGGTCATGATTATTCTTTTCAAGTGTCTACTCACAGTGGAGAAAATAAATTTAGGATAAAACAAGCTGGTTTAGGCGTTCCTGCAAAAGTGTCTAATGCGGTTATGGTTAATGCTATGGTAGAAAAGCCAACTTACATCATTAGTAAAGATGGTAAATCACTTCAGTATTCAAACGAAACGGCATTCGAAATTTATGATGCTTTTGGTACAGTGGTTAAAAAAGGTTTTGGTAAAGAAACTGGAATTGATAATTTAGGTAAGGGAACTTACATCTTATGTTTTGATAATTCTGTTACTGAGTTTGAAAAAAAGAAATAATTGGGATTTATAAATTCTTAAAAGAGGCTGTCTCAAGAGTCCCAAATCGTCATGCCGAACTCGATTCGGCATCTCTAAAGGGGTTAATTTCACTCATCTCTAGATTCTGAAACAAGTTCAGAATGACAGTAAAGTAAACTTT
>CALMMX010000320.1 GCA_937868545.1 uncultured Bacteroidota bacterium | reverse complement strand
AGATAAACATTGTAAACAACTATTCATGAAACAGGTATTTCCCAGATTATTAAGACCAACCAATCCATGACGATTGTGTTCTGAACGTATCATTATGACTTTTTTATTCAACTACATTTACTAAGCATAACTACAATGGCGGCTGTGATAAACTTTATCTTTTTATAAGCATTTTTATGAGCAATAGCTTACTTTATTACAGCCACATGGGTATTTTAAATCACCGAATCTATTACATTATGAGCATCGACCTTAACCGTCTCTTACGAAAGAAAAAGAATCGTTTGGCCCTTTTATTTCTACTATAAAATATCCGCTTTCATCGAGCATCAATTGCGATATTTTCGCTTCTAAATCTTCAACTCTTTTACCAACTCCTTGAACTTTATATTAATGTACTCTACAGGGTCTACATTATTATTTAATAAGAGAATATAGTTTGCTGATTGTAATTTATTTTTAAGGAATCCATAATCTAAATTCGTATTAATCTGGTATTTTTTATTTTGCTTGAATTTTATATAACTTTGGTTTAAGCATTAACTATTTAAAAATTAAATAAATAGTATAATGAAAATTTTTAGAGAAAAGTAAAATGAAAAAAATATATTATTTATCTACTTGCGATACTTGTAAACGTATTATTTCAGAATTGGAATTAAAACAAAAAGATTTTCAATTTCAAGATATTAAAACTGAAAAAATTACAGAAAGTCAATTAACTGAATTAAAAGAATTAGCTGGTAGCTACGAAAGTTTATTTAGTAAAATTGCCAGAAAATATAAAGAATTAGGGCTTTCAACAAAAACACTAAGCGAAGTGGATTTTAAAAATTATATTTTAGAAGATTATACATTTTTAAAACGACCAGTTTTAGTAATTAATGGTAAAATATTTATAGGAAATTCTAAGCAAAATATAGAAAACATTAAAAACGAAATTAATTCAAAATAACATGAAACAAAATAAGTTAATTGTATTATTGTCAGTAATCGCATTTGTATCAATTACATTTTTTGGTTATAAAAATGTAAGCAAATTATCTCACATTGAAAATGAGAATCATGATGAATTTGAACCAAATGAGGAGTTTTTATTACAAAGAACTTATCCAAACAAATCATTTGATATTGCAGCTTATCAAAAAGCTTTAGTAAAAGCGCATAGTAATCAAAATTCATTAACAAGAGCCGCAAGTACTGTTTCATGGCAATTAGAAGGGCCAGGTAATATTGGAGGCAGGTTTAATTGCCTAACTGTAGACCCAACAAATTCATCAATAATGTATGCAGGTAGTGCAAATGGAGGGTTATGGAAAACAACTGATAATGGTGTTAGTTGGAATCCAATGACAGATGCTTTGCCATACCAAGCCATAGGAGCTATTGCTATAAATCCTTCAAATAGTAATGAGATTTGGATTGGAATGGGTGATGCAAATATTAGTGGTACAATGTACACAGGTGACGGGGTTTATAAAAGTACTAATGGTGGAACCACTTGGAATTCAATTGGGCTAGCAAATACTTACGTAGTTTCTGGCATAAAGTTTAATAGTGCAAATCCTAATGAAGTGCTAGTTACAACTATGGGTAATCCATTTAATAAAGATGGAAACAGAGGGATTTATAAAACCACAGATGGCGGAATGAGTTTTACTAATAAACTATTTGTAAACGATAGTACTGGTATAATTGATATTGTGCAACATCCAACAAACCCATCAATTGTTTACGCTTCTTCGTTTACAAGATTAAGAACAGATCGTAGGAGTTTATTATCAGGGACACAGAATTATGTTTACAAATCAACAGATTTTGGGCAAACTTGGAACATTTTAGCTGGTGGTTTACCAAATGGTATATCGCATGAAAGAATAGGAATCACATTATGTGAGAGTAATCCATCAATTTTATATGCACTTTATTCAACTAGTGATGGTACTTCGCCGCAGCTTTATAAATCAATTAATAGCGGTTCTACATGGAGTTTAGTAAATTTTTCAAGTTTTGATAATTCGGCTTATGGTACATTTGGTTGGTATTTTGGGAAAATTTATGTAGATAAAAATAATCCAAATTTAGTTTATATGCCAGGTGTAGATTTGCAATATAGCACAGATGGTGGTGTAACTTGGAATATGAGAACTCCCATTTGGTGGACATATGATGTACATGCAGATGGTCATAATATCTTTTTCAATTCATCAAATGATATTATTTATTGCACGGATGGTGGTTTATATAGAACTACCGATGGCGGAGTAAATTGGTTCGATATTGAGAATATACCAGTAAATCAATTTTATTCTATTACAGAGAATATTAATCTTTTAGGTGAATATGCTGGAGGTGTACAAGACAATGGCACTATGAATGGTAATGCATCGACCATAAATTCTTTTAATAGAATTTATGGTGGTGATGGCTTTAAAGTTGAATATACTCACAACCCAAATTTACTTTATACCGAAACACAAAATGGAAATATAGTATACAATGATTTTTATCCTACCGGTGGTTGGAATGATATTTCTATGGATCCTTCACAAAATTATAATTGGTTTACTCCTTATTTTGTGTCGCCACACGATGAAAGTACTTTGTTTTTTGCTGGGGAAACTGTCATGCGAATTGATGGTGCTCCCTATGGTTCTTATATTTCAATAAGCCCAAATTTAAATAATCCAAGTAGTCCTGCAAGAGTTAAGAATATTAGTACAATTAATCAGTCAAAAATTACATCACAAAAATTATTTGCTGGCACAGCAGATGGTAAAGTATGGAATACTTTGGATTATGGAGTGACATGGAATGATATTACTCCATTTACGGGATTATCGTATTATGTTACACAAGTTCTGCCATCCCCTAATTTTACAAGTAATGTGTATGTAACAAGGAGTGGATATCGTTCCAATGATAATACCCCATTAATTTTTAAATCAATAAATGATGGTGCTACTTGGACAAATATTTCTGGAGATTTACCCGCACTTGCTGTAAATGATATTGAGGTATTGCCAGGAGATGAAAATGTAATTTTCATTGCAAATGATGCAGGTGTTTATTATACAATTAATGCAGGTGTAAATTGGATTCGTTTGGGTAACAATATGCCATATGTAGCTGTTCTTGACATTAAATTAAATTCAACAAAAAGTAAATTGATTGCAGGTACTTTTGGTAGAAGTATGTATACAATTGACTTAACTTTTTTAAGTACTGCAATTAATGAAATAGCTAATTCTACAATAGACTGTAAAGTATATCCAAATCCTACTTCTGACTTTTTAAGTATTAAATCTACTTCAGAAATAAGTTATGTTAAAATTGTTTCAATAGATGGAAAAGAATTAATGAAGACTAGAAGTTCTGAATATATTG
>CALMMX010000319.1 GCA_937868545.1 uncultured Bacteroidota bacterium | reverse complement strand
ATTTAATGTAAATTTACAATCTAACCCGTGTCAACTTTTTTCAGGACTAGACAATCGATTAAAAATAGATATATATCTAAATTAATTTAAATGGTATGTTTTTTGTGAGTAATTTGAAGTTATAAAGCTAATGAATATGAAGTCATATATACTATTAATTACATTTTCCATTTTGTTTTTCATTGGAAAAACTGGTAGAACTCAGTCAGTTGCAAATTATGCTGTTTCTAGGTCAACCGGAATTACCTATTCATCTATTAATTCTACTGGTGTGCCAGTTTCTTATTGGAGAAATACAATTTTAAACCAAAATGATGATAATAGAAGTATTTCTGTGCCTATAGGTTTTGATTTTTGGTATTTAGGTAAAAGAAATAATACAGTTAATATTTGCTTAAATGGCTATATTGATTTTTCGACAACAATATACGATGGAAATAGCACAACTGTAGGACAAAGTGCCGCTTGTGGAGGTGTTTATTCTTATAGAGAAAGTCCTGTAGCGTTTTCTACATTTGGTTGTGGCGCAACCGCCCCTAATTTTTTTGATGGAACATATATGGCATTAGCACCATTTTATACTGATTTATGGGTTGCGAGTGGGTCAAGTCCCATTGCAAATTCAATTAAATATCAAACAATAGGAACAGCACCTAATAGGGTTTTTATAGCGGAATATGTAAACATGGATGATTGGGTTACAGCTGCAGTAGCAAGTTATAATTTTCAAGTTAAATTGTATGAATCTAGTGGTCAAATTGAATTCGTATATGGCAATATGATTCCTTCTTCAGGAGGTGTTCCTCCTTATGGTTGCGGAATTAATTCGATAATTACAGCGGCAGGAAGAACACCAAGCGTTCTAAAAATGCAACAGACACCAAACTCTACAACATTTAATAATACAGCTGTATCAAATTTAAATGTTGCGCCTACATCAAACTCAAAATTATTATTTGCGCCTCCATGTCCTGCTACGCCTACTGGTGCATTAACTATAACTGGAATCACTAACAGCGCAATGACATTAAATTGGCCTAACTGGGCTACAAATGAAGTGGCATATGTTATTTATTCTTCTTTAGATAATGTTAATTTTGATTATTATGCTCAAACAGCTGCAAATGCTGTTACTTACAATGTTACAGGATTATTATCAAACACAACCTATTACTGGAAAGTTGTGGCAGTTACCGAAGGGTGCATGAGTTCGGCATTAGTTGCGAATGCAACAACATTAAATAGTGGAAATAAAATTTCGAGAGTTACTGGAAATTGGAATACAGCAACTACTTGGACTCCAACTGGTGTTCCAACAAGTGCTGATAATGTTACAATTGCAAATGGCCATGTTGTTACAATAGATGTTAATGCTGTATGTAATGGATTAACAGTTGGGCAAGGAGCATCTGGTGTTTTACAATATTCTGGAGGAACTGCAAGATCATTAACATTAGGAAATCAATTAACAGTTAATGCTAATGCAACTTTTTCTGTAAATGCTGGTTCTGCGGCTACACATAGTTTAATTATAAAAAACAATATTGTATGCAATGGGAAGTTAAAATTTAATAACTCTGCCACAAGCAGGTGCAATACTTATATTTCTAATAATATAAGTAATGTAACATTTTCGGGTACAGGTTCTTTATTTGATTTTAGTACAATTGACTTAAACTTAATTAATTCTACTAATGTATTAACAATAAACTCAAATACTTTTTCTGCAATACCAAATTTCCTTTCATTGAAAAAAGGAATTATTAATTTTTCTACTGTTAATGCGGTTAATATTACACCATATAATGTGGCTAGTATTATTCCATTTAACACTGGTATAGTTTTGAACTCACCAAATATAAAGGTTAGTACAACTGATAACGTAAATTTAATAGGAAGCTTAACAATTAATTCAGGAACTTTAAATGTTGGTAATGTTGCCGATAGAGATTTGCAAGTAAGTGGTGGAATCGTAAATGTAAATGGAGGAGCATTAAATGTTGCTGGCAAATTTTATTCAACTGGTATTAATGATATTTTTAATTTAACTGTAACAAATGGAACAATTACAGTTCCATCTATTCGTTCAACTAATACAACTATACCTCCATTTCAAATCAATGGTACTGGTTCAAGTTTTAATATGTCTAACGGATTAATTGTAATTCCAACTTCTGGTGGAACAACTGGTGTACAAAATTTGGGTTATGTAGTAGGAGGTTCTATTTTTGGTGCAGTTACAGGTGGAACTCTTCAAATTGGTAGCCCATTAACAATTGTAAATAATACTATTCAAATAAATTCTACTTTCCCTGTTGGTAATTTAGTCGTTAATAGTAATAGAGCAATTGCAAGGTTAGTTACTAATTCATTATCTGTGAATAATAATGTTGCTATAAATACAGGTACATTACTAGCTAATAATTTAAATTTATCGTTAGGTGGTAATTGGACAGATAATGGAATTTTTACTGCATCTACTGGAACTAGCTCTGTAATTTTTAATTCTACATCAGCAGCGCAATCTATTGCTACTACAAGGGTTGGTGGAGAAGTGTTTAATAATTTAGAGTTTTCTGGTGCTGGAGTAAAAACATTTTCATGTAATGTAAATACTAATAAAAATTTTACAATTAACTCTGGTTCAAATGCAGATGTGAGTGTTTCAAATTATTCATTAAATGTGAAGGGTGATTTTGCAAACAGTGGAGCGTTTAATCAAAGAAAAGGTATTGTAAGTTTAACAGGTACCACAGCACAAAATATTTCAGGAACTTCAGTAACCAATTTTTATGACTTAACATTAAATAATAATGCTGGCGCAACTATACAATCTAGTACAGTAAATTTAATTGGTACATTAAATTTAAATAATGGAACATTTAATACAAATGGTAAAACATTTACAATGATTTCCAATGCAGCAGGTACAGCAAGAATTGCTCAATTAACTGGCACTGGAGACATAATTGGAAATGTTGTTGCTCAAAGATTTGCGCCAGGTGGTTCAACAGGCTGGGCTTTATTAGGAACGCCAATATCATCTTCATTAACTTTTGCAGATTGGGATGATAATATTTATATAAGTTGTCCTACTTGTCCTGATGGAAGCGCATTGGGTTATACCTCAGTTTACAATTATGTTGAATCAGCTGCAGGCTCCTATTCAAGTGCAACTTCATACGTAGAGATAAGTGGTGTTTCCGATGCAATTGTTCCAACAAAAGGATATTGGGTGTATTTGGGAACTGCTACTGTAACTACTGCTGATATTACATTAGATGTAAAAGGCACTGTAAATAAAAATAATGTAAATATTAATTTATCAAGAACAAATACAGGCTCTCCAGCTGATGATGGTTGGAATTTGATAACAAATCCGTATCCTTCTGCCATAAGTTGGGCGGCCTTAAAAGGAACTACTACTAATATTGATAATGCCATTTATGCATATAATCCAGATTTATCTGGAGGAACAGGTGCACACGCTGCTTATGTAGCTGGAGTTAGTAGTCCTGCCGTTGGAAGCGGAGGTATAGGAGATGTTATTCCAATGTGTCAAGGTTTTTACGTGCATTCAACAGGTGCAACAGTTTTAGCAGCTAAAGAAACAAATAAGGTTGCTGGAAATCCTACATTTTTAAGAACAACAACTAGCACTGTTAATCCATTATTGCGATTACAGTTAAATAGTAGCTATGGTTTTCAAGATGAAACAGTTTTGCATATACAAGCTGGCGCTTCAGATTCATTTGATAGTGATTATGATGCAGTTAAATTGGCTGGGCAAGATCCTTATGCACCAACTATTTGTTTAGAGAAAGCTTTAACTACTTTTCAAATAAATGGGATTGCACCAATTAGTGGCAGTTTTTCAATGCCAGTAAAAACTATTACAGGTTACACTGGAACATATACAATTAGTTTGCAAGATTATAGTTCTTTTCCAATGGGAGCTTGTATCAACTTATATGATAAGTTTACTGGCATCACAACAAATTTAAAGTCGAGTAATTATGTATTTAGCTTATATGATACTACAACTGTAGCAAGGTTTGATTTAAATATTGATGTTAATCCTTTAAATGTAAATTCAAATGTGTTACAAACAACTTGTATATCGCCTAATGCGGGTAAGATTATTGCGGTTGGCTTATCAACGGGGCCATGGAATTATACTTGGAAAAATGATACAGGTACTACTTTAAAAACGTCTTTGGCTAAAGCAACAGCTGATACTTTAGAAGGTTTATCTGGTGGTAATTATAACGTGGAAATTTCAACTGTTGGTATGTGTGATAATAGTAAAAATGATTTTAGTATTGATTCTCAAACCTTACCACTTGCATCTTTTTCATCTGTTGATACTGTAAATTTAAATGATGGTGGAACAATAAATTTTGTAAATACAAGTAGTGATGCATCTTCATTCGAATGGTTCTTTGGAGATGGGATTGGGTATTCAAACTTAAGCTCGCCAAATTATTTGTATAATTCAGTTGGAGAATATACGGTTAAGCTTATTACCACAAGTGCAACAGGTTGTACAGATACTACATATAAAACAATTGTGGTTATAAATGTAAGTGCAACAGGTATAAATCAAATTTCTAATAGCTCGCAATTAATTATAAAACACATTGGGGATAATGAATTTGAATTGACTCAAAAATTTGATTCTGAAAAATCTATCAGTTATAATTTATTTGATGTAGTGGGAAAAGTGTTATTATCAAGAGAGAATAATAATTCTACAAATCTAAATTTGAAAATAAATTTATCTCCTTTTTCTAAAGGAATATATTTCCTAAAATTGCAAGTAGATGGAAAAGTGTCTAATATAAAATTAGTGTGTGAATAACCAAGAAGCATAAAAGTAAATTAAAGAATATTGAATTTTAAAAGCGTTTTATTAATTATAAAACGCTTTTATATTTTCACATATGAAGTCAATGTCTTCTAACTTTAAATCAAAGTACAATGGCAACCTTACTAAATTATTAGTAAAGTAGTCAGACATTGGTAAATTTCTTCCATCATGTTTTTCTTTGTAATACTTGCTATTGTGTAAAGATATATGGTGAAAAAATGCAGTAATACCATTTGTTTTTAAATGTGAAATAAGTTGGGTTCTCTCATTTAAACTATTGCAAACTATATAAAAGGAATGCGCTGCATTACTCGAATAATTTGGCACAAATGGTAGATGAATGAATTTATTATTTTCTAAAGGTTTTAATTTACTATAGTAATAGTTCCATAGCTCTTTTCTTTTAGATTGTATATTGTCTAAATTTTCTAATTGAGAAAATAAATAGGCCGCATTTAGTTCTGAAGGTAAAAAAGAGGAACCAATATCAACCCAGCCATATTTATCAACTTCTCCATTAATAAAAGATTTTCTGTTTGTGCCTTTGTCTCTTATTATTTCTGCTCGGTTTATAAATGCCTCATCGTTTATTACTAATAATCCCCCTTCACCACATGAAATGTTTTTTGTTTCATGAAATGAAAACACGCTAAATGTTCCAAAACTGCCTAAAGGCTTTTCTTTGTAATACCCATCTATAGCTTGTGCAACATCTTCAATTAGTATTAAATTATGTTTTTTAGCTATTTCACAAAGATCATCCATATGGCATGAAATACCTGCATAATGAACACAAATAATAGCCTTTGTATTTGGAGTAATTTGTTGTTCAATAAGGCCAGTGTCTATATTTGGCGTGTTCTGTTCACTGTCAATAAATTTAATAGTAGCGCCTCTTAAAACAAAAGCATTTACTGTTGATACAAAAGTATAGGAAGGCGCAATTACTTCATCCCCAGGTTTAATATTACATAGTATTGCTGCCATTTCAAGTGCATCAGTACATGAAGTAGTTAGCAAAGCTTTTTTAAATCCATATTTATTTTCAAAAAAAGAATGACATTTTTTTGTAAAAACTCCATCTCCCGATAAATTTCTTGAAGATATAGCTTGTTGTATATATTCAAATTCTTTACCTGTAATATGTGGTTTATTAAATGGAATCATTTTATTAAATAATAGCAAAACTAAATATATAAAAAATATGGTGTAGGATTACTAAATTTCAATTATAATTTTTGTAATATTTAGCTACTTACCTTTATTTCAACTTTACTTTTACTTATATTTAAGTTTTTAATTTTATTATGATAATTGAACAATTATATACTAGTTGCTTAGCACAAGGTGCTTATTACATCCAATCTGAAAACGAATGTGCTATTATTGACCCATTAAGAGAGTACACTACATATACAGACCTAGCAAATAAAAATAATGCTAAAATCAAGTATATTTTTGAAACTCATTTTCATGCCGATTTTGTTTCGGGGCATGTTGATTTGGCCAATAAAACTGGTGCTGATATTGTGTTTGGGCCTAATGCTGAAACTGTTTTTAAATCAATTATTGCTACAGATGGACAAGAATTTACAGTTGGTAAATTAACCATAAGATTATTACATACACCTGGCCATACTTTAGAGTCATCTTGTTTTTTATTACTAAGTGAAAATAAAGAACCATTATGTGTTTTTACTGGAGATACTTTATTTATAGGAGATGTTGGAAGACCTGATTTGGCAATAAAATCAAATCTTACACAAGAAGATTTAGCAGGCATGCTTTATGATTCGTTGCGAAATAAACTTATGCCATTGCCCGATAAAGTAATTGTATATCCTGGCCACGGCGCAGGTTCAGCTTGTGGTAAAAATATGAGTAAAGAAACATTTGATACTTTGGGAAATCAAAAAAAAGTAAATTATGCATTAGCTAATATTTCGAAAGAATCCTTTGTAAAAGAGTTAACTACAGGCATATTGCCGGCACCTCAATATTTTGCTAAAAATGCAATGCTTAACAAAAGCGGTTATGATAATTTTGATAAGGTTAAGGAAAACGGTTGTAAATCATTATCTGTAGAGGATGTGAAGTTGTTATTAAACTCTTCTAATGCAATAATATTAGATGTTCGTAAACCTTCCGAATTTGCTAACGAACATATCCCACATTCTATTTTTATTGGTATAGATGGTCAATTTGCACCTTGGGTAGGTGTTTTAATTAAAGATTTAAAGCAAGCTATTATTTTAGTTGCTCCAGAAGGAAGAGAGCAAGAAGTAGTTACTAGATTAAGTCGTGTTGGTTATGATAATTGTTTGGGTTATTTGCAAGGTGGAATAGAGGAGTGGAAGTCAAAAGGGAATGGTATTGATTCTATCCATTCTATAAATGCTGTTGAATTTTATGAAAATTATCAAACTAATAAATTAGAAGTATTAGACGTAAGAAAACCTGGCGAGTATGAATCGAGTCATATTGATGGCGTTTGTTCTAAACCATTAGATTTTATTGATGATTGGAAAGATTCTTTAAGTAAAGAGAAAGAATACCATATTCATTGTGCTGGAGGATATAGAAGTATGATAGCTGCATCTTTATTGAAACGTGATGGTTTTAAGCAGTTAATTGATGTTGCAGGCGGATATGCTTCAATATCTAAAACTGAGATAAAGACTGTTGCTGTAGCTTGTAGTAAATAATTTTGAAGAAAATACCCATATATACAATTCAAACTATTAGCTGTAAACCCAGTAAAATAGGGGAAATTGAAATAATGAAATTTGAAGATCATTTAATTAATACCAAAAATATTCACTTTCCTCATCGCCATGATTTTTATTACTTGCTTTATATAACATCAGGTGGTGGCTCTCATACAATTGATTTTAAAACTTATCCAATTAAACAAAATCAATTATTCTTTATGTCTCCAGGTCAAGTTCATGAGTGGGATATAAAGCCTAATACAAAAGGATTTACTTTGTTTTTTAATAAAGAATTATTTAAAACAAATGTTTTTAAAATAGAAGAGGAGTGGTCTTTTTTTCACACATTTTTTAATGATTGTTCTTATGTTATACCAAAGGAACATCAACCCATTATTCATAATTTATTTACACTTATTTTAACTGAAAATGCCCAGTTTAGTAGCCAGCAACAGCAAATTACCAAAGCATTAACAAGTGCTTTATTATTTAAAATAAATTCTATTTTAAATAATACAAACAATATCCTGCCTTCTAGTCTTCATTTTCAAATAAGAAAATTTGAGTTATTGATTGATGCAAATTTCAATTCTCAACATTCGGTTTTATATTATGCTAACAAATTAAACATTACGCCTAATTATTTAAATAGTTTATGCAAAAAAACTGTTGCAAAATCAGCTAAAGAGCTCATTAATATGCGATTATTATTAGAATCTAAAAGGTTATTAAAACATTCGGACCTATCTATTAATCAAATATCAGAGTATTTGAATTTTAAATCTACGTCCTATTTCATCCGCTTTTTTAAACATAATCAATTTCAAACACCATTTGCATTTAAACATTCAAAAAGTTGAAAAGTGCTATTTTTATCTTGATAATGTAAATTTTAAATACTTATTTCTTTGTACCTTAGCACCATGTTCAAAGAAACCAAACTCTATTCAATTTTATTTAATAAATGTCCTAAATGTCATGTAGGAGATTTTTTTATTGATAAGCATTCTTATAATTTAAAAACCTTTGTTGATATGCCTTCTAATTGTTCGCATTGCAAAGAATTGTTTAATAAAGAAGTTGGGTTTTATTATGGTGCAATGTATGTGAGTTATGGCTTAAACATAGCATTGGGAGTTGGCGTGTTTATACTTACAGTTTTGATTTTAGGATTAAGTTTAATTACCTTTTTAGTTCTGTACTCATTATCTGTAATTGTACTATTCCCATGGATGATGCGTAAATCAAGAATTGTATACATCAATATTTTTGTG
This sequence comes from uncultured Bacteroidota bacterium, assembly GCA_937868545.1. GTDB lineage: Bacteria > Bacteroidota > Bacteroidia > B-17B0 > Aurantibacillaceae > UBA4416. The sequence goes on along the minus strand of CALMMX010000319.1, from coordinate 836 downwards.
CATTACGATAAAAATAAAAAATAAGATTAATCTTCTTGATGAAAATCTTTTAAACGTTTTATTTTTCTTTCTCTAATATTAAATAGTTCTATCATCATAGCAAATGCAAGCGCTATGTAGGCATAGTTTTTATTTAATTCAATGTGTTTTACTTCTTCAACGGTAGTGTTGTAGCAATCAATTAAAGCTTCGGCAATTAAAATACCGCCAATAACTAGTAAAAATGATAAAGCAATCATTTTAATACCAGGATTTTTATTTATAAAATCAGCAACATATCCCGAAAATAATATCATCAAAATCATAGATATTACTACAGCAGAAACCATAATTAATATAACCCCAGAAAGCCCTACAGCCGCCAAAATGCTATCAAAAGAAAACACAAAGTCAATTATTATTATTTGTAAAATAATTGCGTTAAAACTACTTTTTCCTTTTTTCTCTGCATCACTTTCTTCTTCATGTCCGTTAATATTTTCACGTATTTCTTGTATTGTTTTATATAGTAAAAAAACACCTCCGCCAAATAATATAAGTGCTTTACCAGAAACGCCATATGCACCAATATGAAAAAACGCATCTTTTAAACCCGCAATCCAGCCTATACAAAATAATAGAATTGTTCGAACTACTAAAGCTAGCAGTAAACCAATTGTTCGCGCTTTACTTTGCTGATTACGAGGCAATTTATCAACTGCAATCGAAATAAAAATGATATTATCAATTCCTAAAACAATCTCTAATATTGTTAAAGTTAATAAGCTTATTAATCCGTTAATTGAAAATAAAGCACTTAAATCGTTAGCCCAGCTATGCATAATTTTGTTTAAAAC
>CALMMX010000318.1 GCA_937868545.1 uncultured Bacteroidota bacterium | reverse complement strand
TAATATCAGTATGAACACCATTACTATTAACATAAATTGAAATTGTTCTTTGTGCTACTTCAGGACTAGAATTAACAGGTATTTTAGAAAGTAATAAAGCAGCTACAAACCACAATAAAATAAATCCAACAAAATATAATGAGAATTTTACAATAAATTTAATTACAACTTTCATAATCATTGCTTTTCAATTTATAACAAAAAGCAATTAAAGTAACCTATCAATTAAAAAAGTAAAAATTAAATTAAAATAATTTAACAATCGTTAAATAGGCATATATAAAAGGTGATACAAATAATAGACTATCAAATCTATCAAGTATTCCACCGTGCCCTGGCATAATTTTCCCAGAATCTTTAACACCAGCTTGGCGTTTAAACATAGATTCAACTAAATCACCAATTGTACCAAAAATTGAAACTAAAACAGAAATTACAATCCAATGCTTTAATGCCAATTCGGGAAACCAATTAGCCACTAAAAATGCGCAGCCTATATTAATAATTAAAGCTCCAACAGAACCTTCCCATGTTTTACCTGGAGAAATTCTTTCAAATAACTTATTCTTTCCAATAAAACTACCAACCAAATAAGCTGCTACATCACTTGCCCATATCAATAAAATTATACCTAACACATAATGAAAATTATAAGGAGCAAAATCATTAATCCAATTTTCAGTTTTATTATTAAATGTAAATGCCTTATCCATGCAGGTTATGCTTAATAATAACATAAATGGTAGAACAGAATATACTACACCTAAAACTGTATATCCCAAATTTAAAGCAGTATTTGGTTTGCTATCAAATAAAGCATTTATAAATAATAGAAATGCACAAACCAATATAACTGAAAAAAAAGCTTCAGTAGGAATAAATAAAAAATAATTTGAATTAGAAATTATAGAAAATAAAAACAATAATATACCAACTATTATACCCAGCACCTTATATGGCTTTGCGCCCAATTTTTCAGCTAATTGATAAAACTCAATTAACCCCCATATTGAAACCAAAAAAAATAAAATTGAAAAGGAAAGGTAATTAAAGCAAATTCCAGCAAGCAAAATTACCACAAAAATGATTGCAGTAATTGCTCTAGTTGTGAATGTTTTTAGATTTAATGCCATAAAAAAAATCCCTTTCAAAAAGAAAGGGATAAGTTTTTTTAATTATTTAATATTATTCAGAAACTTTAAGTGCTTCGTAACATCTTACTTCGCCAGCCGTACCAAGGTACTCAGCATCAATAGTAACTAAGCCAATTTTTTTAATTTGCTCCTTTGATAAAGGTTTTGTAGGAGTCCATGTATCGTCTACCAATTTTAAATCAACTTCTTTATTCAATAATATTTGATTTAATTGCTTTTGTGTAAGATATACGCATCCATTATCTTCCTCTTCCTCAGCAGCAATTAAAATTGTGCCTATTACCTTTAATTTTGGAACATCTGGTTTGTAAGTAAACTCCAAACCATCTTGTGTATTTTGTTCAATAAATGAAATCCCTAATAAATGAATATCTGCCATAATTATATGTTTTAATAAAAGACAATTTTAGTAATTAAATACCTGTAAACAAATAAATAATCGTTAATTATTTCAACGATTTTAATAGATTTTGTTAATAATAAAATAAATACTTTAAAGATTAAGGAACAATTATCTCCGGTGACGTGATAACGTTACTCTTATTTCCAGATTTATCAAGTAAATACACAACATATTTAATTTTTTTAATCTTTTTACTGTGACGGTATTGTTGCAAATTAACACTTATTTCGCCACTAATTGGCTTACCCTTATAAGCATCAGATGGCGCAGTAACAATATAATTTGTGCGCAAAGTATCAAATGGAGAGGTTTTAAGAAAAGCTCTGTATTTTAGCAATACAGTATCATAGTAATAATAGGTTGTATATAAAGTTACAGTAGAATCACCCTCATTAACACCAATATCTCCATCTCCATCAGAAAACAAAATTTTTAAATCAGCTGTTTCATCAGTATATGGTACAAATTCACTAAACTCAATACTTGGGGTTGGGGTATATGTTTTTTTCTTTAAACAAGATGAAATTACAATTCCTAAAATTGCAACAAAAAATAAATATTTAAAAAAAGACTTGTTCCTCATAAAATCAACATAAATTTACACATAATTTTGAAGTTTTGAAACAAATCTCTGAAATAGAAAGCCAAATTTTTAAAATAAATTCCGAAAATGAATTTAACAATTTAGCTATAACTGTTTTTCATTATCAGTATTCAGCTAATCCTATTTACAAATCATACGTAGATGCTTTAAAAAAAGATGTTACTTCCATTTCAAAAATAACAGAAATACCATTTTTACCAATTGAGTTCTTTAAAAGTCATCAAGTTGTTTCTGGCTTCGTTTCTCTCAACGCAACTTGTTTTAATAGCAGTGGCACTACAGGTCAAATTACTTCGAAACATTATGTAAACAACATTAGTTTGTACGAAACATCCTTCAAAAAAGGATTTGAATTGTTTTATGGCGACGTTAAAGATTATTGCATTCTAGCACTTTTACCTTCTTATTTAGAAAGAGGGGGATCATCTTTAGTGTATATGGCAAACCATCTTATTAACGAATCAAATAATCCATTTAGTGGTTTTTACTTAAATAATTTAGATGAGTTAATTGAAACAATAAATCATTTAAAAAAGCTAAATCAAAAAACAATTTTGCTTGGAGTAAGCTATGCATTGTTAGATTTAGCAGATAAAGGTGTTTCATTAAACGAACAATTTATTGTAATGGAAACTGGCGGCATGAAAGGCAAAAGAGAAGAACTAACTAAAGAAGCCTTGCACTCTTATCTTAAAGAAAAATTTAATATAAAAAACATACATAGTGAATATGGTATGACTGAATTATTATCTCAATCATATTCAACACGCGATGGAATATATTTTTCTGTGCCATGGAAAAAAATCCTAATTAGAGATATTAACGATCCATTTTACTACGTAAAAGAAGGTAAAACAGGTGGAATTAACATTATTGATTTAGCTAATATACATTCTTGTAGTTTTATAGAAACTAAAGATTTAGGAAAAAAAAGAACTGATAATTCATTTGAAATTCTTGGCAGATTTGATACCAGTGATTTAAGAGGTTGTAACTTATTAATACAGTAAAAATGAATCCAAACACAAATGACTTTTTTGACCAGGTATTTCAAGTTGTAAGATTAATTCCAAAAGGCAGAGTAACATCTTATGGAGCTATAGCCAAATACTTGGGGGCTAAGTCATCATCAAGAGTTGTAGGCTACGCCATGAATGCCTCTCATAGTCAAAAGAAAAAAGTGCCAGCACACAGAGTGGTAAATAGAAATGGACAATTAACAGGCAAACACCACTTCCCTACCCCATTTTTAATGCAAGAATTGTTAGAGAAAGAAAACATAAAAGTAGTAGATGATACCATCCAAGATTTTAATAATTATTTTTGGGATCCTACCATAGAATTAGCTTTATAATTATAATAACCTGTGTAAAAGTTATAATAACATCTTACTAAAAATAATTTTTCGAGTTCAATAAAATTAATAGTTTTATTAGCTTAGCAGTCTATTATTTAACTTGGTTAACATAAAATGAAAAAATACACATATACCGAAAAAAAAGATACACGTTCTGGCTTTGGTGCTGGATTAGCAGAACTAGGAAAAACTAACCCTAACGTAGTTGCCTTGTGTGCAGATTTAATTGGTTCATTGAAAATGGACGCTTTTAAAGCGGAAAACCCTGAACGTTTTTTTCAAATTGGAATTGCAGAAGCAAATATGATGGGCATTGCAGCTGGATTAACCATTGGAGGCAAAATTCCTTTTACAGGTACATTTGCTAATTTTAGTACTGGGCGTGTTTATGACCAAATTCGTCAAAGTATTGCCTATTCTGATAAAAATGTGAAAATATGTGCTTCACATGCTGGATTAACTTTAGGTGAAGACGGTGCTACGCATCAAATATTAGAAGATATTGGATTAATGAAAATGCTTCCAAACATGGTTGTTATTAATCCCTGCGATTATAACCAAACCAAGGCGGCTACCATTGCAATAGCTGATTATAAAGGGCCGGTATACTTACGTTTTGGAAGACCAACCGTTCCTAACTTTACTCCTGATAATCAAAAGTTTGAAATTGGAAAAGCAGTAATGTTAAATGAAGGTACAGATGTAACGATAATTGCTACAGGTCATTTAACTTGGAAAGCTATTGAAGCTGGTGAAAAACTTGCAGAAATGGGGATTTCAGCAGAAATAATCAATATTCATACTATCAAACCATTAGATAACGAAGCTATTCTAAAATCAGTTTCTAAAACTAAATGTGTTGTTACTGCTGAAGAACACCAAATGAATGGTGGTTTAGGTGATAGTGTTGCACAATTATTATCTCGTAATTTACCAACGCCACAAGAGTTTGTAGCTGTTGATGATAGTTTTGGTGAAAGTGGAACACCTGATCAATTAATGACTAAATATGGCTTAGACACCATTAATATAATTGAAGCGGCAAAAAAAGTTATTGCTCGCAAATAAATATTTCAATTATAATAAACTAAAAAAAAGGTTTTCAGAAATAGTCATGCCGAACTTGATTCGGCATCTCTAAAGAGGTAAATTTACTTTTCATTAGATTCTGAATCAAGTTCAGAATGACAGTAAAATTAACTTTTGCTATTAACTTTTTTTTATGAGAACTTTAAAATACATTTCTTTTATTTATACCTTGCAACATAGGTAATGTTTGATGTTAATTTTGTATTATCAATAACTTCAATATTTAAATATGAGTATTTTAATAAGGTGCTTTTAATAGTGTTACCACTTACAAAATGAAGGCCATCATCTTTTGTTTTATTAAATCCAAAAACCTTAGTACTCATAAATTCCGTATACCAAGTCCCTTTTTGCCTACCTTCAATATCTTTATCTGCATCTCTAATTACTAATACTCCTCCTTTATTTAATTTTGAAATACAACTTTCAATTACCGCAACCTGTTGCTGTTCTTCAAAATAATGAAGTACGTCGCTTAAAATAAAACCATCTGCCATAGGAAATTCATAAGTAGTTACATCGCCAACTGCAAAATTTAAATTAGATGATTTATGAACGCAGTTTTTTGCCACTTCAATTTTTTCATCATCATAATCTACTCCTAAAATAAATCTATTCTTTCCTTTATACATCAGCATAAAAGGTAAAAAACCATAACCACAACCAACATCCACTATTGTTCCTTTTATTGGCATTAAACTTTCAAATAACTCGTAATCATTTTCAAGCTTTGTTTTAATTTTGCAATACCATTCTAAAACTGGTCCTTTAAAAATATAATTATTAATTAAACGAGATCTAAAATAATGCACGCTCTCTGTTTTTTGTTTAAGCTTTTCGTATTCATTCCGCATATGAGTACAAATCAATTTTGTTCTTTCTTGATATGTACTTCCATAAGTAGTATCACTTAACTTTATCCTTTCTAAAATCTCTACAGTTAAAGCTCCGTCTTTAATATGAAAATCTTTTTTAGTAACAGCATCTCCAGCGCCATGTATTAAAAGTGGAATAATATCCAATTCCAATTTTTCAGCAAGCAAAAATGCTCCTTTATGAAATCGATGAATATCACCATCAACACTGCGCGTCCCTTCAGGAAAAATTAAAATTGAATAACCTTCTTCTACTAATGCTTTTAATTTATCAATACTTTTTTCGTATCCATCAGATGCAGGATAATAATCAGCCATTTTCACAATCCATCCATAAAATGGAGAATTATAAACCCAATCATTTGTAAATACAATAATCTTAGGATATAATTGTAATGTTAATGCTAAATCAATATGCGATTGGTGATTAGCAACAATTATTGAAGGCTTATGAAAATTTTCATTTGTTCTGTTTATGATAGTCTTTTTTGTATTTACAAAACATTTAAGTGCCATTCTAAAAACATACATAATTATATAATGAAATAACAATTTCCGTTTTGCTTTTTTAGCAGGGAAAATTGAAAATAAAATTACTCCGCATAAAGTAATTAATAAAGAACCAATTACAAATCCAATAAAACCTAATAGTGTTACCAGCAAAAGTTTGAAAGTGTATGGTTGAAGTCCTTTTTGTCTTCGAGATAAAATTAGCCAATTAAATAATAAAGGTTGTAATATAAAAGAAATGAAAACAACACTTATCATTCCTATAATGGTTATTAAGGCAATTGATTGCAAAGCTGGATGTTTTGCCAATACCATAACTCCAATACCAATTATTGTAATTAATGCAGACAGTAAAATTGAAGATTTAAAAGAGTCTAAACTTTTTTTACCAAACTTATATTCATTTAACAAGCCATCCATTATAAAAATACTGTAATCATCGCCCAAACCAAAAATAAAAGTGGAAATTATAATATTTATAATATTGAACTTAATATTAAACATGCCCATTACACCAAGTATCCATAGCCAACTTACAAACATTGGTAAAAAATTAATCACAGCTAGTTCTATCCTTCCATGATTAACAAGCATAAATCCAAAAACAAGTAATGCAGTTACTAATAAAATTGTATTAAAATCCGAACTAATAACTTCTACAAATTTTGAAGTTAAGTTTTGCTTATCAAAAACTGTTACGTTGGCATTTGAAGCAAATGCATCATATATTAAATGTCTATTTTCGGCACTAACTTTTACATGATTAATAATAGATGGCTTACCATTCACATTACCAATCCACTCTTTAAATAATAGTGCTTGTAAAGTATCAGCGTCTGATTTCGATAACTTATCTGACTTTTTATTTAGCAACTCATAAAAAGATTGAAATGCAGATTCTTTAAACTTATATTTTAATCCGGCTTCGCTTAATTGTTTTATTAGAGAATCCTTTCTTTGTTTATTGAAAAACTCATTCCATTTATTTATTCTGGTCTGCTGTTCTTCTTCAGAAATAAATAAACTATTAATTGAAGAAAACTTTTTTATTGATTGCTCATTCTTAAGTTTTTGTAGGACTTCAGAAACCTTTCTATTTTCATTCAATGCATCATTCAAATTATTTCCGCTAGTAAAAATATAAACTGAACGTGCTGCAAAATCATTTACTTCATCCAAATGTTTTTCTGCTAAACGAGTTTTATCAGTCATAAAACTCATTTTGTTCATATCGCTTTCAAACTCCACATTACCAGCAAAACAAGCAAAAATAACAGTTAAAATAAAAGCAGAAATAACAATTACCTTATTCTTATCAAACGGATAAGCAGTAAGTTTATCGATAAATGATTTATCAGTTTTAATCCTATCTTCATCATTAAATTTATTCTTTTTAAAACTGATTGCTAATAAATGTGGTAATACAATTATTGAAAACAACATAGCTCCAATTAATGAAAATGCAGCAAATAAGCCAAAGTCATGTAATGCTTCTGATTTAGCAAATAGCAAACTTAAAAATGCACCAACAGTTGTGGTACATCCAATTAACATTGGTACTGTTAAATCTTTTAATACGATTTTCACATCCTTGTAATGCTTATAATGCGTAAAAAAATGCAAAGAATAATTAATTGCAATTCCTAGTACAACTGCACCAGCAGCAATTGCAATTGCAGAAACCATTCCTTTAAAAATAAATAATATTGCTAAAGAAAAAATTACACCAAATCCTACTGGCAACATTACTAAAATAGTAACAATAAAATTTCTAAAATAAAAACCTAATAACAATGCAATACAAAATAGTGCAATGCTTAAAGTTAATACTGTATCCTTTTGCAATTGCTTAGCATTACCAGATGCAACAACACACGCACCAAAGTTTTCAATTAAAATGGATTTATTTGTATTTAATGCAGTTGTAATACTATCAACTGTATTAATTAAATGCTCATTTTCTTTAGTTTGATTTGGTAAATTTTTAGAAGTAATAAAAATAAAAGCATGTTTATGATCTTTTGTAACAATATGATTATTATAAGTCTCAAAATTTTCATCAAGTTGTATGTTCTCAATCTTCTTTAAAGCAATTGGGACAAAACTTAATGGATCTTTAATTATATACTTTCCAAGTACAATACCAGAAGGTGAAAGTAAAACGTCATAATCGCGTTTTAAAGAACTTTCAATACTATCTTTGATAATGAAATCGGCAATTCTAGAATAATCTTTTTCTTCTAAAAACAGCGGCAAATTATTATAAAACAAATCATATACTTGTCCCATTCTTTCATCCGAAATTTTGAAAGTAATATCAGTATAATCATTTTTATTTAACTTCTCAATTAGAGCCTCATAAAACAAATCTGCTTTTTCAAGCACACTATCTATATTTTCGGCATTATTTGAGGTAAAATGAACTACAAGTTTATCTTTTGATTTTAAATTATCTAAAATTGAATTAATTGCTTTAGAATTTTTATCTTGAGGTATAAAACGAGTTATATCTTCTTCTAGTTTAATTTTTGATGCGTAATATCCCAATACTCCACAAATAACAACTAGTAGAACTATAAAAAACAGTACTCGCTTTTGAAAGAAATTATATACAAATAATGCAAAATTAAACATAGGCTTTAAAGATAATAAAAGGTTTACAAAGGATTTAGACAAAGCCCTATTAAAAACAAATTAAATTTATTATTTTTACCTAAACACTCCACTTATGTCGATACTTATTGCAGATAGCGGCTCCACTAAAACCGATTGGGTTTTACTTGATAATAATAATATAATCAGTCAAATTCAAACTATTGGATTTAACCCCTATTTTCAAAGCAGCGAAGATATTTATACTGAGATAAGTAAAAATTTACTCCCCATTTTAAAATCACAACTAAATGCTGTGACGCAAATATCCTATTATGGCGCTGGTTGCTCTACTCCTGATAAAATTCAGGTTGTAAAACATGCATTGTATTTAGCTTTTGGGAATATTAATTCAGAAGTTAATCACGACTTATTAGCATCTGCAAGAGCTTTATGCGGAAAAGAGAAAGGAATAGCTTGTATTTTAGGAACTGGCAGTAATAGTTGTTTGTATGATGGTAATAGTGTTATAGAAAACGTGCCTTCGGTAGGATTTATGTTTGGAGATTACGGAAGTGGCGCACACATTGGTAAAACATTTATTCAAAATTATTTTGATAATAAATTACCACTTCATTTAACAATTGCTTTTGAAAAAGCTGGATACCATCGTGAATTAATTTTAGAACATGTTTACAAAAAACCATTACCTAGTAAATTTTTAGCAAGCATTTCAACTTTTATTTCTGATTATAAAAATGACTCATATGTAAAAGATTTAATTGCTGAATGCTTTACTTTATTTTTCAATTCTCAAATAGCTAAATACACTAATGCAAAAGATTTATCAATAAATTCGGTTGGCTCTATTGGATACTATTACCAAGATGTGTTAGAAATAGTAGCAAAAAAAGAAGGCTATACTATTGGTAACATCATTAAATCACCCATTGAAGGTTTAATCAAATACCATAGTTAATGTCGTTTATTATAATCCCCTTAACTGCATTAATTGCATCAATTTTAACTTTCTTTTCTGGTTTTGGATTAGGTACAATTTTATTACCCGTTTTTTCTTTATACTATCCTGCCCCAATAGCCGTTTTACTTACAGCCATTGTGCATTTTAGTAACAATATTTTTAAAATAGGATTAGTTTATAAAAACATAAATTGGAATTTAATTTACAAATTCGGTATTCCATCAATGATTATGGCATTTTTTGGAGCATTTTGTTTAAAAAGCATGTTTCAATACAGTATTACTATTTTTCAATATTCAATAAACACACATTCTTTTAACATTACATTATTCAATATCATCATTGGATTATTAATAATTATATTTTCATTATTTGAAGTTATACCTTACTTAAAAAATTTATCCTTTAATACTAATAAACTAATTATCGGTGGTTTACTAAGCGGCTTTTTTGGTGGATTAAGTGGGCATCAAGGCGCCTTAAGAAGTGCGTTTTTAATCCGTTTAAATCTACAAAAAGAACAATTTGTAGCAACTGGTACTGCAATAGCTTGCTTAGTTGATATTGCAAGAATGAGTATTTATGCCATCACATTAGAATTCACAAATGTAATAGAGCATAAAACTTTATTATTAATAAGTGTTTCATTTGCAATTATAGGTGCATTTATTGGGAACAAATTACTTAAGAAAACAACCATAAGTTTTTTAAAATGGACTGTTACCTTATTTATGCTTGCAATTGGAATATTAATGATTTTTGGAATATTAAACGTTCAATAACTTAAAGTTGTTTTTTTATACTTTCAAAGTTTTTCATTATTCTATTTTTCTCTTCAAGTAAATAGTCATCTGCATATGGCGAACCACAATCTTCATTATTTAATTGTTAGCTGTAATTGCGGCAACGATAATCAGAAAGTAAAATTACCATCCAAGACCTTGTTTTCTTATACCACAATAGACAGGTGAAAAAACTCGTAGCTCATCTTCGAAACGACTCTTATCATTCCAAGAAACTTTGAAACGATTAGCATAATCAATAATTATTGAATCATTAATTTGACCACAATAATTACCATCAACCATTTTGGCTGAATCGCCGAAAATCACTAAGTAATAATTTTCATTGTATTCTCGAACGTCGTGTTTATCGACATTATTGTCAATAATTTTAATGGTATAAGTACTATATCGACTATCAATCTCAACTTTGTTTACAATAACACCTTTAAGTTTTATATTATATTTTGAATAGTATGCGTTGGCTTCCTTGTCCCAATCTGCTCTCCTATCACTATTCTCATCGCAATTTTTAAGTATAAAGACACAAAACATTGCAATAAAGAATATACCAATTAATGATGTTATTATTATGTCCTTTACCTTCATGGTATTTCAAATCTACAAAATTGTTTCCTTATGAAAACTGAGTAAAAACAAAAAAAAAGGCTTTCTTTACAGAAAGCCTTTTTTTAATTTTTATTACTTAGAAATGCCACAAATCATGTTCCCATCTAAAAATATCATTTTTAATTCGGTCAGATTCTAACAAGGCATCTATACCTTTTGTGTATTCCATAATTTGACGATCAAATACATTAGTTTCTTTAGTTGCTACACTTGCAAACTGACGTTTCCAAAATATATCTTCAAAAGTTCTTCTTTCTGCATCATTTTTCCAGTTGTAAACTTCATGCTTAGCAAAGAATGGTCTACAAGCTGGGAAATAAACCCAAAATTGTTCTCTTGGAGCTTCTTTCTCTTCATCATAAGTAAATATACCTAATCCTAAAATACGCACTTCTAATACAGATTTTTGTTTGTCAAAAAACCAATCTTCTTTAACGCGAATTTTACGGAATTGTCTAAACATCCAAGTTGAATCTGCAGTACCAACACGTGTTGTAACTTCAGTTCCATCTTCAAGGTAAGAAGATTGTTCAACTGTATCAATTTTTACTAATTTTTGTCTGATTACAGCTGGCTCGTATGGATTTAAAAACTCTTCATCTTGAAAAGCTAATAATTGATTACTTAAAACATACTTAGTAATTAATTGCAAAAATGAAATACGGCTTACAACAGGGTCAACAGGATAATATAACTGTTGATTTTGTTTTTCACGCATATCAATTTCACGCCATACTCGTTTTTCCCAAGTAACATCTCCTTCACGCAAATGTGTATATGGAATAAATCTTCTATTTACAGAATTCTCTTTTTCATAAATACCATCTTTATAATCTCCAGGTTGGTAAATACTTGGCTGAGCTTTCATATTTGTAACAACAATAAATGCTACAGATAAAAACAAGATATGTTTGAAATTTTTCATAATTGATTTATTTTACTTTTAAAGTTACTCCAGGTATATGTCTAATAGTTCCGTCTGGACCTTTTGCTTTAACGTTTTCGAAGAAAATTTTTTCTCCAACACCAGCAGATGATAAAATACTTCTTGCTTCACCACTTAAACTGTTTCCAGGGCAAGATACTGATTTTAAAGCTCCTTTAACAACTGCACTTAATTCAAATGAAGTTACAATAAACTTAGCATCAAAATCAAAACCTGCTAATTCAGCACCAACACCACCAATTGCAGCTAATTCCATTTTCTTAACCTCTACATTTCCTGTTTTTCCACCCACTTTTGCAACTGGATCTGGAATTTTCTTAACACGGAATTTTTTAGGAGGACCTTGTGGTTTAGTACCATCTTTAGTTTTTGCAGATACTGAAATTAAACATTCTCCTGGAGTTGTAAATTTCAATACAAATTTACCGCCAGTACCACCAGTTTTAGTACAACCACCACCTGTAGCATTTACAATTAAATCAGTTGGAGATACACCAGCAGCAGAAACTGCAATTGGATTATCTACACCAATATAAAATACATTCATTTTTTCAGGTTCAACCGCAATAGCAGGAGCTGCTACCATATAAGTTGCAGCAAATGGATAACGATCAAAAGTACCATCTGGTTTTTTGAATTTAATTACCCCTTTAAAGTTTTGCTCACCTTGTCCACCATTTGTTGTAGTATATTTACCCATACCG
>CALMMX010000317.1 GCA_937868545.1 uncultured Bacteroidota bacterium | reverse complement strand
TTGCTGATGAAATTTTAAAATTAACTGGTTCTAATCAAAAATTAATTTCGTTGGCTTTACCTAAAGATGATCCAAAACAACGTAAGCCAGATATTACAAAAGCTAAAGAGATTTTAGGTTGGACTCCGAAAGTAAACAGAGCTGAAGGTTTAAAAATTACGTATGATTATTTTAAATCTTTATCAAAAGAGGAATTAAATAAAACAGAACATCGTAATTTAGAAACGCTTAATAAATAAAATGCCAGAAATCTACACAACTATAATAAGTACGTTTATTATAAATAATAACTGTGTAGAGATTACAATAAACGAAGATGCTGTATTTGATTTATCAAGTGTGAAAAAACATTTTGAGGAAGTGTACGCCATTATTAAAACGCCTTACTCAAAAACTATAATAGACTTTTCAAACGTGAGTTTCCTATCAGTTCCAAAGGAATCCATGCAATATATGGCCAATAATGAATACACTAATAATAATTCATCATTAGCCATCGTCATTAATGGCTTACCACAAAAATTAATTGGTAACTTCTATTTAAATGTGATGAAACCAAAAAGAAAAACAAAATTTTTCACCTCTAAAAAAGAGGCTATTACATGGCTAAAAACAATTAATGAAAACACAAGCGCTTAGACATTATAACATCACTGTAAAAGGAAAAGTACAACGTGTATCTTATCGTTTTTGCACACATGCACAAGCCATCAAATGCAATCTAACTGGTTATGTAAGAAACTTACACAGTGGCGATGTATTAATTGAAGCTGAAGGTTTAGAAGATGACATTAACAAATTAATTGATTGGTGTTACGTGGGCTCTCCCCTATCTAAAGTAACTGAAGTAATTGCCGAAGAAGGTGAAGTAAGAAATTTTGAAACTTTTGAGGTGAAGAAGTAAATTTCCTAAAAAAAATATTTGTTTTAATATTGTTTACCTAATACAAACAATATGATAAAAAACAAGTATGACACCTCTGTTATTTTTTTGTACGCTATTGGTAAAGAAAATTTATTACCAACTGAATTCCGAAAAAAAATTCCCTATTCCACTATTTCGTCTTGGAGAAAAACAAATTACAGTAAATATTTAGGGCATGAATTTAGGTATCATTTTGATGATGCATTTAAGGCTTATGAAGTAAATGCCGAAAACAGACAACTGCGCTTATTATTATTTGGACTAGCACGTTCATGGATAACACTTTCGCACATACTAATGCCTTTAATAAAACAAGCCAATGGCAATAAGGAATTACAATTAAAAGTATTAACCGCCATCAATTATTTAAAAAATCAAATTGGGATTGATAGAACCTTAAAACTGCTTGGTTTATCAAAGCCATTATACTATCAATGGGTTTTAGAAGCACGATTTGATTGCTTTGATTCCTACACGCAACTTTGTGTAAAACGACACCCACAACAATTAGAATTAAAAGAAGTACAAAAAATAAAAACGCTATTAACGAGTTACGAAACCGACCATTGGCCAATAATATCTATACAAGCCGATTCGCTTAGAAAGAAAAAATTAGTTGCTAGCTTATATAGTTGGTATAAATATGCTCGATTATGGGGCATACAAAAAAAGTTAGTAAAGAAGCAAAAAAAGAAAGTTGGCATTGTAGCCAAATATCCAAACGAGTATTTGCATGTGGACACAACCTTTTATCCACTAATTGATGGCAAAAACATTTGTATCAGGTTTGTGATGGATAATTACTCAAAGATGATATTAGGTTATCATGTGGCAAATTCAAATACTTTTGACATTGTAAGAAATTCATTAAGTAAAGCCTTAAAAGTAATTGCTAAACATCCTTCACAAAAACATAGTTTTTTGGTGGCTGATGGTGGTAAGGAAAACCACAATAAATATATTGATGCGTTTATCGCAAAATTAAGCAAACACAAAATCACAAAAATACGAGCGTTAAAAGATATTCGCTTCTCGAATTCCCCAGTAGAAGCAGTTCATAGAACCATAAAAGGACGATACTTAAGAAATAGGAAATTTGAAAACATCAAAGCATTGGATAATTACTTGAAATGGGTTGTTAAAGATTATAACGAAATAAGACCGCATTATAAACATAGACCAAGAACTCCCTACGAAGTATATTTTGATATACCATTAGATTTTGATGTAAGGGAGAGAGTTAAAAAAGCAATCAAACAAAGGGTAAATAATAATAAATGTGCAGGCTGTAAACAATGTACAATGGGATGTAAACAATTATCAAAGAATAATCAATCAAATCCAAGCTTTGCTAAAAAAGTTGGAAAATAACCTGATTTTGTAAAAACTACGATACATCGTAGTTTTTCATTCAGAAAAAGCGGAGAAAATTAATTATATTTGATTGATAATCAATGGTGAAATGGTTTGATTCCAGGTGGGAGCAATCCTAAATAGTGTGCATTGGTTCTTCTTGGTTTAAATACTTCGTTTGGTATGTGTAAATATTCTGCATAAGGATTGATGATTTTAATGGGCTTTAATACACGTTGTACATTCTTTAAAAATTCCTTGATATTGATTTCTTCTTGTACATCTACTTTACCCGCTGATAATAAGCGTTGATAGTGCATGACTTTTTCGTCTTGTTCTTTGCTCTCATCTAAGTATATTAAAAAACTTCTATTGGCATTATCTTCATAAATCATTTCTTGTGTGGTGCATCCTGCAACTGTTACAGGGCCTTGCACTTTTAAATGTATTGTTCTTGTGTTGCCTTTATTATCTTTTATCGTTACTGTTTTTGATATGCGTTGTTTTGATTGTAGTTCTCTGATTGGATATAATGAACTGAGCGCACCGTCTAAATCTTCTATCAATATTAATTTATGACCTAGTTCGTCTTTATCAAAATAGTAAAAGGCATTTTGTGTGAGTGTGGTAATTTCTATTTTATCTTCTTCGGGAATTAATTCTCCTACTTTTTCTTGTAAGTGGCTTTTACCTGTGCCAGAGCTACCAAAGGACACAATGTGTAAGGGACGATTTAATTTGCGTGATGTATATACATACCACATGATAGTTCGATTTAATTCTTCGCCTACTATCCCCGATTTTCCAAGTAAATCGTTTGTTGTTTGTGTTAAGTTTTTTGATTTTAAAAAGTCTGTTGCTTTTGTTGTTTCTGCTTCTGTGAGTGTTTTTCGTTTATCTTTTTTTTGTTCGCTTTGTTCTATTAATGTTAATCGGTGTTTCTCTAAATGCTC
>CALMMX010000316.1 GCA_937868545.1 uncultured Bacteroidota bacterium | reverse complement strand
ATTACTGAAAGTTGAATCTATCCAATTTAATTTAGTTTGAAAAATATCATAGCCTCCCATGCTATTTTTACCTTGAGAACTATAAAATAATGTAGTTCCATCAGGATGAATAAATGGTGCATCTTCATCAAGGTTTGTATTAATACTGTCACCTAAATTAACAATGTTCCCCCAAGTACTATCTGGTAAAAAAGTAGCACGGTAAATATCTTTGCCACCCATTCCTCCAAATCGTTCGCTACTAAAATAGAGTTGTTTTCCATCAGCAGTCATAGAACAGCTACCTTCCCAAGCATATGAATTAATTTGCCCTTTTAATTTTTGTGGTATACTCCATTCGCCTTTTACATTATTACTTAAATAAATATCACCATGGTCATCACCAGAATCTCTGTATACAAATAATGATAAACCATCAGCACTTAAAGCAATAGGAGCATCATGACTATTTGTATTAATTGATTTAATTGGTAGTGGCTCTTTCCATAAACTATCAGTTTTTATCGTTTGATAAGCATCTTCAAAATAAAAACCATACGGATCGGGTAACAATGCTTCGTTTTGCAGTCCACCCATACTTTTTTTACCTCTATATGTATAAATTAAGATTGATTCATCGGCAGAAATAATTGGAACATACTCGTCATTTTCGGTGTTAATTACATTACCAGCATTTTTTATTTGTGCAGCAGTTGGATTAGCATAAAATGATTTCCCGTTTGTGCAATATTTTTTTAGTTGAATTGCTTTTGCTTTATCTTCTGGAGCTATTTTTTTTTCAGCTAAATATTCATCTATAAGTGTTAGAGCTTCATCAAATTTTAAATTTAAATGATTTGCTTTGGCTAAATCGAGTTTAATATTACCTACTTTTTTATTTTTTTCGTATACCTCATTTAATAATTTTAATGCCATTTCATGTTTATCGCTTCTGGTAAGTGCACATTTACCATAACAATATTTCAAATATTCCTCTTTTGGATGATGATTATACATGTTTTCAAACAGAGGTAAGGCTAATAAATATTTTCCTTCTTCAAATAAAATAGCAGCATTTTGCATGGTATCGTTTTCAGTTTTTCTCCATTTACGGGTATTAGTAATTTGAGAGAAACTAGAGAAAGTAAAGCAAATAGTAAAGGATAATAAAATTAAATATCTTGAGCTCATAGAATAATTACAATATTAAAATAGTTATATTAAAGTCTTAAAAATAGTATAAAATTGGGAATAGAAATGTTAATTCTGATTATTAGTTAAGCACATCTAAACTTCCTAAACCTTCTCGTATTACAACAATTTCATCAGTTGAACAATCTAACACAGTAGAGGCGTATAAATTACCGAAACCACCATCAATTACAATATCAACTAATTTATGGTATTGGTTATGTATTACCTCAGGGTCGGTATAATAATCTAAAATATCATCTTCCATATTATGTAAACTTGTTGTAATAATCGGATTTCCAAGTGCTTGAATAATAGTGTTACAAATAATATTATCTGGTACTCTAATACCAACTGTTTTTTTGTTTTGCTTTAACAGTTTTGGAACATTGCCATTTGCCTCTAATATAAACGTATATGGGCCAGGTAATGCTTTTTTCATTACTCTAAATAAAGAGTTAGAAATAGGTTTAGTAAAGTTTGATAAATGACTTAAATCGCTACATACAAAAGAAAAATTAGCTTTTTCGGGTTTTATATTTTTAAGCCTACAAATTTTTTCAATTGCTTTTGGTTTAGTTATATCACAGCCTATAGAATAAACGGTATCTGTAGGGTAAATAATTAAGCCATCATTTTTTAAGCAATCTACTATAAATTGAATATCTTTTGGATGTGGATTGTCGTAATTTAAACGAAGTAACATGAAAATAGTTGGTTATAATCTACGAAGGTACAAAATTAATTGCAGGTAATAAATTCTATTAAGATTAAACCGATGATAAAGTTTGTGTAACTTAGGTTTATTAATGGTATTTATTTAGTTGAATAATTGTGTTTATTGTTGGATTTTTCTATTTTTATTAGAAATAATAATTGAATAAAAGATTTGAAAATGATTAAAAAATTATCTTTTTATAAAAAGGCAGTTATATGTTTGTTTATTTTGAATAGTTTCAATAATAAAGCACAAGAAATGATTACTGTACATGCAAATTATGAGCAAGATACTTCCATTAAATTTATGCAAGGCTTTTTGCATGGTGGAGCATATTTTCTTGATTCTGGGCTAGTTGCAAAATTGCGTCCATCTTTTTGGAGAATTGGTGCATATTGGCTAGCTGGAAGTAATTATAGTCATGTGAAAAAATTTAATCCTAAAATTACTATTAACTTAAATGATATTTATATGATTATTCAAGGTATTCCAACACAAACTTTAAGTAAGCCATGGACAAATGGATGGAAGAGTTGGGATAGTGTAGTGGCCGTAACAGTTAATTCATCAGTAATAGATGGTGCGCCAGTTGACTATTGGGATGTTTGGGGAGAACCAGATGCTTTTTGGACAGGAACTGTTCCTCAGTTTATCGAAATGTATAGGAGAACAGATAGTATTATTGGATCAATTATACCAAGTGCGAAAATTACTGGACCTGAATTTGGCTTTCCATTTTGCGATTTTTCAGTTACACCAATTTTAGGATTTTTAGATTCTTTGCATTCTAAAGGTGCTATGGTTAATGGAGTTTCATGGCATGAGTTATGTAATAACCCCGAAAATGTTCCAAATCATGTTCAGCAATTAAGAGATTCTTTGGCGGTAAGGCCTTGGTGTGGAAATTTAACAATTCATATTCCTGAATATGCAAGCCCGCAAAATTCAATAGTACCAGGATGGAATTTAGGGTGGTTATATTATTTGGAAAAATCTAAATTAAATTGGGTATCACATGCATGTTGGAATGAATCAAATGGTGTCATTTCATGGTCAAATTGTGAGTTTGGATTGAATGGTTTATTTATGAAGGATAATATAACTCCACAACCAAATTACTGGGTACATAGAGCTTACTCTGAATTAAATTCAACTAGATTAGTGGTAAACATTTCTCATGTTAAAACTATAGCATTAGCAAGTAAAAATAATTCTAATCAAGAAATGAAAATTATTGTTGGAAGATATG
>CALMMX010000315.1 GCA_937868545.1 uncultured Bacteroidota bacterium | reverse complement strand
GGCTTTGCGTTCGGGCGGGTTTCGGAGCACAAAGTTTCAATTTATTACTAAAGTTAATTAGAAGCACTCAGCCTCAATTTTGCACGTCAGCCCGCCTGACGCAAAACCCGTGTTATGTGCAGCTTTTATTCTTGATGTCTGTTTACCTCAATGATTTTTAGCGTCAAGTCCCGAAAAGTTTTAATGTCACCTGTTAAGAATGTGTATCGGTCTTTGTCGAATATGTTTATGTAGTTAAGAAAGCCAGTCTTTTTGAGTTTTGTGTCAAATTGGTCAAACACTTTTTTTCCATTTGAAATAATTGTTGTCTGCTCAACCATTTCAGAAAAATACTTTTCGAAGTAAGGTGTCAGAGGAGTTGATGGTCTAATTTCTGAAACGTCAACTTGTCTTTGGGATAAGTATTTTATAAGTGTCCTAAAAACTGCTGAACTCAAACATTCTTGTCCGAGTAATTTAATGGGTTGAATGTCTTGTCTTGAAGAATGTTGGGAAATTAACTTACAAACGTCTTCTAATGTCCGTGCTGAAGATGGTGTCAAAACTAATTTCCACTCGTCTTCCGTAGCTTTTATTTGAAATTCTTTATTCAGAAATTCAGAGAGCGGTCGCCAAGGTAATAAGTCGTTTGCTTCTCTCCAGTCGTCAATAGTCGATGTAAAAGAAAGTTCTGCGTACGGGTCAGCTTCTGGGTCAAGTGGACTGCAAAGTCTATGTTGCTCAATTAAAATATTGAGAACATCTGTCGGAGTCATTATTTGCTTAATCGTCTGTTCCATAAAGTTGCACATAACTAATCGCTAAGTACTATAAATTTACAAAAGATTGCACAATCTTACAACCATATGCTGTATATGTATTACTAGGTGCTATTTAATTAAAAATAACAACACTACTTTTCAAAAGTATTACTTATGCTGTAAAGCCCATTCTTTAGCAAAATACGTTAAAATAATAGATGCGCCTGCACGTTTAATGCTTAATAAAATTTCATCACGTACTCTGTCTCCATCAATCCAACCTTTTGCTGCCGCTGCTTTTACCATTGCATATTCGCCACTTACATTATAAGCGGCTATTGGTAAATCACAGTGTGTGTTTAAGTCTTTTATAATATCTAAATAAGATAAGGCGGGCTTTACCATTAAAAAATCTGCTCCTTCTAAAGTGTCTAATTGAGCTTCAATTAAGGCTTCCTTGCTGTTTGCAGGATTCATTTGGTATGTTTTTTTATCGCCAAATTTTGGTGCGCTATCTAAAGCATCTCTAAATGGGCCATAAAATGCACTTGCATACTTAGCGGTATAACTCATTATAGAAACATTGTAAAATCCTGCTTTATCTAATGCTTCGCGTATAACGCCCACACGCCCATCCATCATATCACTTGGCCCTATAATATCAACGCCGCATTCTGCTTGTGCTACAGCCATTTTAGCTAAAATAGCAAGGGTTTCGTCATTTACAATTTCTCCATTTTTTACTAAGCCATCATGTCCATCGCTACTATAAGGGTCCATCGCAACGTCTGTCATTATGCAAGCTTCAGGAAATTCTTTTTTAATGAGTGCTAAAGTTTTTAAGTACAAACCTTTTTTATTTAAACTTTCGGTAGCGCGTTTGTCTTTTAAAGAATCGCTAATGCTAGGAAACACATCAAATGCTTTAATGCCAAGTTTCATGCAGGTTTCAATTTCTTTCAACATTAAATCGGCACTTAATCTATAGATGCCAGGCATTGAGCTCACCTCAGAAGTTTTGTTTTTACCTTCAATTAAAAACAGAGGTAGTATAAAATCATTTACCGTTACATGGTTTTCTTGTACCATGTTTCTAATAACTTGTGATTTGCGGTTTCTGCGTGGACGATGAGTTATCATGATTATGAATGTTTTATTGTTTTAAAATTTGCTACACCATAATACATAGTGTACATGCTAATGGCCATAAATACATGGCTTAAATCGAGGTGATTAAACCAATTAGAAATGGCTAATTTAAATAAGTGACACATTACAGCAATTACAGAAATGCCTACACCTATCATCATGTATTTGCTTAATTCTGATTTTGTTTTTTTAAATTTTTGGTATTCGAGGCTTGTTACTACAAGTAATAAGGCAAATGCAGTGTGTATAATTACAACAATGAAAGTCCAAAAATAAAATACAGCAATGAGTGATACAATTACTTCAATGCAAAATGCAATAAATAATTTTTTAAATAATGAGTTGCCAAGTAAGGAGCGAGTATGAAAGAGTGCTGCAAATTGGGCAAAAGAAATGGCAATAATACCAAGCACCCAGCCATAAATTTTTGCTTGTAAACCAAAATGGTATAAAAAGGCGTGACCAATAATAGCTGCTACCATGGTAGAAAAACCAGTTGCTAAAAAAAATAGGCTGTATAATTTTATGGCTCTTATGCTCGAAATACCTCTGGTTTTGAAATAAGCATAGAAACAAACGGCACAAAAAATTAAATCTGTTAACACAGTAATGGGTTCATCAATTTGTAACCCGCCAACATATATCGTAGGATTTTGAAATGGAATCATAATACATTTAATATGGCTCTAAATAATCCTAAATCATCAAATGAAAATGGTGTAGAAATTTGAGAGGCTTTTACTTTTGCTTTTAATAATGATTTTTCGGTTGCTTCGCCCATTGCAATTATTTTTTGGTGTGGGTGAATGCTGTTTTTTTCTAAATACGATTCGGCATTGCTTGGACTTGTAAATACCAATATATCTGTAGTTTCGGCAACAGTGTGTGGCACTTTTAATGCTGCGTAAATTGGCAAATCAATTACATTTTGTTGTTTAGGAAATTGCCATTGTATAGTACGCATACTTTCTCTTGCAACCGGAAAAACCACTTTACCTAAACCTACACGTGCCGAAAATTGTTTACCTACCAATTTTGTATCAGTACTTTGTCCAATAAAATCAGCCTTTAAACCAAGTTCTCTAATTTTTTGAGAAGTTGATTTTCCAATGCAACCAATTTTTGTAGTGCCAATATCTGGTTTTTGCATAAAGAAAAATTCAACCGCATGTTTGCTGCTAAAAAACAACCAATCACTTTTTGGTAATTCTTTAATAGTAAGTTTTTTTAAGTCTATTAAACTTTTGTTTTCTACTGTAAAACCAAGCTTAGTAAGCCATCTGTTTAATGTATTGCTTTCATGAACTTCGCGCGAAATAAAAATTGATTTGCCCGAAATGCGTTTAATGTGTTCAACAATTTTTTCTGGTAAATCTTCGGTATTGGTTGTTTCGTAGTATAAATGTTTTGGTTGAGCATCCCAACTATCAGCAATTGATGTCCATATTTTAAACACTTTTCTATCGTGCTCATTCATTTCTACATCACAAAATACACCTAATGGTAATAAGCAACCACCGTCTAATAAGTTTAAAACGCGTCGTTCAATATTTATATTAATTAATACATCGTAATCGCAAATGGCATCAAAAATATCAGTTAGTTTATAATCATCTTCACGTATTTGCCATGCTAATACACCTTGTGCAGGCGCAGGAATAAACTCTGAAGGTTCTAATTGTTCTACATGAAAATCTGATAAATCTAGCTCTAATCGTTCAAGACCTGCAGCTGCTAATAAAATAGCGTCGTATTCTCCATTTTTTAATTTATTAATGCGGGTAGGAACATTTCCTCTTAAATCTGCTAATTCTACATCTGGTCTAAATCCAAGTAATTGAGATTTTCTTCTTGCCGATGAGGTGCCAACTTTAGCGTTTTCTTTTAAATTAAATTTCTTTTTATCGTCAACGCAGTCTTCTCTAATAATTAACCAATCAGCAGGGTTTTCGCGCGATGAAACACCGGCAATAATTAATCCATCAGGGTTTTCGGTTGGTAAATCTTTATGAGAATGTACTGCAACATCTATGCTTCCAGATAACAATGCTTCTTCTAATTCTTTTGTGAAAAAGCCTTTGCCTTCTAGTTTTTCAAAGCTTGTATTCCATTGCTGTGAGGTATCTCCTTTGGTTTCAATAATTTTAAGCTGAACTTCATGCCCCTTATCTTCTAATATTTTTTTTGTATAATTTGCTTGCCAAAGAGCTAATTCGCTTCCACGAGTTCCAATCGTAATCATTGCTTATTTAGTTTAAAATATTGAGGCTCCAAGATAATGTATTTTTACTAAAGTTTGTAAAATATATTCTCAAAATAGCGCGTTTTTTTTGATATTGGGTTACATTGAAATTTGTCAGTTTCGTTAGTTTTTTATGGAGTTTTCAACAAAACAGAATGTTAAAAAAAAGTGTATAAGTAGCTCACTTCTTTTGGGTTTTACACCTTTCATATCGTTAAATTTGATACATTAAAAAATAAATCTATGAATTTCGTTGTATCATCCTCTATATTATTAAAACATTTAAAATCTATTAACGGAGTTATTAATTCAAGTAATACTATTCCAATTTTAGATTGCTTTTTATTTGAATTAACTAATGGCACCTTAACGCTATTTGCTAGTGATATGGAAACTACCATCACAACTAGTATTAAAGTTGAATCAAGTGAAAATGGAAGCATTGCAATTCCTGCAAAAACATTATTAGAAGCATTAAGTAATTTACCAGATCAACCGGTATCTTTTATTATTGATTCTAAAAAATACAGTGCAAAATTAAAAACAGAAACAGGTGATTATACCTTAACTGGTCATAACGGTGATGAATATCCAAAATTACCAAAAGTAGAGTCTGCTACATCAGTAATTATTAAAAGTGATGTATTAGCAAATGCTATTAACAAAACCATTTTTGCTACTGGTAATGATGATTTAAGACCAGTAATGAGTGGTGTATTTTGTCAGTTTAACGAAGAGAATTCGGTTTTTG
>CALMMX010000314.1 GCA_937868545.1 uncultured Bacteroidota bacterium | reverse complement strand
TCTATCTCTATCACTAAACGTACTATCTAAATATTTTACAGGATAGCCTTTTGCCTTAAACATATTATACACTGCAATACTTGATAATATTCCTGCATTAAAAATAAGTGTTTTAGTACCTTTTCCAATTTCTTCGTAAGCATCAAGTAATTTACCTTGCATCATTGCCTGAGTATAAAGCAACTCATGCGAACCCGTTGTAAATTCTCCATTATTACCAATACGCAAGGTACTTAAGTTAACATCCGTATTGTGAGTTACACCTTCTGCTAAAAATCCTTGTTCAATTAGTGAAGGAATACTTTCTCCAACTATAATTTCTTTATAGGTTTGATATAAAGGAAGCTTTTTATTAGAACTTAAAGGAGTTGCAGTAACACCTAAAATATTTACATTTTCAAAATAATGGAAAATTTTTCTAAAAGAATTGTAATGAGCCTCATCCACAATTACTAATCCAATATCTTCCAAAAACTGATCGTCTTCTTGTAAACGATTATTTAAGGTTTCAACTAATGCCGTAAAACTTTGGTAATCACTTTGATTTGGTAATTCTTTAACATCCGAATTAATAACTTTATTTTTAATTCCAATACTAGCTAATACATTAGATGTTTGTTTACTTAACTCAATTCTATGAGTTAAAATAAGCACTTTTCTATTAAAATGTTGAATGTATTGCTTAGCTATTTCCGAAAAAATAATGGTTTTTCCACCACCAGTTGGCAATTGAAACAAAATATTTTCGTTAGGCTTTGCATCTTTAAGTTTATTAAAGATAGTTGTTACTGCTTGTTGCTGGTAAGGATAAAGCTGCCTAGTTATTATGTTATCTTCTGTTTCCAATTATCAAAATAAGGCTATAAATTTAATGCTTTTTTTAATGCCAAAGCAATATTAAAACACAATAAATAACTAGTTATTGACAATATATTTTAAAAGGAGGTTTTAATTTAGCGCATTATGGTAACGGTACCTTTATACTTTTTATCAATGCCATCATCAAAAATATAAAAATAGGTGCCTGTAGGAACTTCATTTCCTAAGTACTTTCCATCCCAATCATTCGCATAATTGGTTGCACTGTAAATCATTTTCCCATATCTATTATAAATTTTCAATACATTATCAGGGAATTTATCTACATTACCTATATAAAACTTATCATTATCACCATCGTTATTTGGTGTAAAAGTATTATAGAAAAATAAAAAAGTCCCATTAATTACGTTTACTCTAATTGTATCACTATCCGAACATTTATGTTGGTCTTCAATATATAAAGTATAAGTTGTAGAAATTATTGGCCATACATCAGGATTTGCTGTGTTGCCATACTTAATATTATAATCTGGTTGCCACCAATATAAAGTACCACCAGTACCATGAAGTGTAACTGTTTCTCCTTCATTAATAGTTAAATCTAATCCGGCATCTGCAATAGGCGGTATAAAAGGAGTAACTGTTACATAAGAAACATTATTTGGACATTTCCCGTCTGAAACTGTTAAAGTGTAGGTTGTAGTAACAGTTGGATTCGCAAATGGATTTGCAGCACTATTATTATCTAATCCCGCAGATGGTAACCAATTAAAAGCATGAGCAGCAGTTGTATTAATAGATGAACCTATTTGAACTCCCGCTTGTTGTCCATAACAATAACCTGTATCAATACCAGCATTAAATTTATAAATTTCATCAATCTTAATTTCTGTATACGACACAGCAGTATCATTATTACTATCAATAACTAGTAATGAATATAAAACGTAATCAGTACAACCAATTGCTGTTGGATTAGGAACTGTTGTACTATTTAAAAAAGTAGAAGGCGTCCATAAATACGTATAAGGCGGCGTTCCGCCAGTTGCAGTAGGAGCGCCACCCATAGTTGCACTAGCACCATAACACAAAAATTTTGGAGAACCTGCACTTGCAGACACTTGAGCGTAATTTGACTTTACAAATACAATAATAAATAGAAATA
Organism: uncultured Bacteroidota bacterium; assembly: GCA_937868545.1. Classification (GTDB taxonomy): domain Bacteria; phylum Bacteroidota; class Bacteroidia; order B-17B0; family Aurantibacillaceae; genus UBA4416. The sequence goes on along the minus strand of CALMMX010000314.1, from coordinate 2,899 downwards.
TAAAAAATGATTTCATCAATTGTAAATTTACATAAAATACTCTAATCTATAAATATATTAAAGTGTAATAGTTATTTTTATTAGTTTTATAACAAAAAATTACACTGGTGATTAAACGCAAAATATTTATAAATAGTACACTTTTACTTTTTTTTTTAATTTCTTATAATTGCTTTTCTCAAACTGATTTAGTTCAAATTAGACCATTTGGCTCTAATCCAGGAAACTTAAAACTGCTTTTGTTTGAACCCGATTCAGTAAAATCAAAATTACCTTTAGTAATTGTTTTACATGGTTGTACACAAACTGCAAAAGTGTGTGCCGAACAAACAGGCTGGAATAAATTAGCTGCAAAGCATAAATTTTATGTATTATATCCTGAGCAAATTATTTTAAATAATGCCGAAAATTGTTTTAATTGGTATAGGCAAAATGATCAAGAAAAAGGAAAAGGTGAACCGGAATCAATAAAACAAATGATTGACTATCTGAAACAAAATAAACAAATTGATAGTTCTAAAATTTTTATAATAGGTTTAAGTGCAGGTGGAGCAATGAGCTCAATTATGCTTTCAATTTATCCTGAGGTATTTAATAAAGGAGGCGTAATGTCAGGAGGTCCTTATAAATCTGCTGAATCTGTTATAAAGGCTGGTCCATCAATGTTGGGTATGGTTTCAAAATCTCCTGAAGATTGGGGCGATTTAGTTAGAAAACAAAATCCACATTATAATGGTAAATATCCTGAATTAATTGTTTTTCATGGTGGTATAGATCCAATTGTAAGTTCTAATAATGCAAACCAACTCATTAAACAATGGGTTAATATTCATAATACTGATTATGAAGAAGACGAACATTTTGCCCAGTTTAATAATAATGAAGATGTTGAACTAACCATTTATAAAGATAAATCTGGAAAAGATGTAGTTCATTATTTTAGGATTAAAGGTATGGGGCATGCAGTTTCTTTAGATACTGGTGCATGCTCAAAACAAGGAGGTAAAACAGGAATGTTTGCAATTGATAATAATTTCCATAGCACCTATTGGGCAGCACATTTTTTCGGACTCATTAATTCGCCCTATACTATTAGTGGTAAAACTTCAGTAAAGGCAAATGAAACCAACTTAACTTACTCTGTGCCAAATACTTCAGGTTCTTTATTTAAATGGAATACACCAGGTGGATTTTGGATAAATGAAGGTTTAAATACCAACTCAATTAACCTAAGTGTTCATTACAAAAGCGGACTCTTACAAGTTACCGAAACAACAAAGGAAGGTTGTGAATTGGAACCAGCTAAAATTTGGGTCAATGTTAGTGAATGAACATTAAATTAATTTTTCCATTTAATAGTTTTTATCATTTGCAAAATATCTGCTCTTAAATAATCAACTACTATTTTTAATGAATCAATGTTAGGAACTGAATTAAAATATAAAGCTCCGCGCATAAAATGGTGTGTACTATCTGTTACATAAAACTGAACATTTGATGCTGTATTACCACTAATATCATAAACTAAACCATAAACTTTAGCACTATCTCTAATAATAACCGTTTCATCAATACCAGTAGATTTTACCTGATGCTTCACCACAAAATCTCTACTCTGACTTAAAACGGTATCTAAATTATTAGTAATTACTTTGTAACTCAAATGTATTTGAGCATTGTATTTAGGGAAATTTATATTCAACCAACAAGGGTCGGCACCTAAATGCTTATCATTATCAATAAAAGAGTAGGTAGGTATTTCAAAACTATACGGACATAAACTATCATACATCCTGTATTCTTTCTTAGGGAAATCTATTCTAAAATAACCTTTTGGCTTCGGTATAAAAACCTCATCATCATCATCCCCACAAGATGACAATATTACTAAGCCCAATGCAAAAACTATAATCTTGAAAAAATTCATATAAACAAATATAAAATTAAAAAGGCAAACTATCTTTTTTATTAAAATCATCAACCGAACCAGAAGGTAAATTGTTTGGTGATGAACTGTTAGCTTCTTTTTTATGCAGAATTAAATAACTGTCGCCAACAATTTCTGTAATGTTCTTTTGCACGCCTTGTTTATCAGTCCATTGGCGGTATTGTATTTTGCCTTCCAAATAAATTTGAGTCCCCTTTTTTAATAATTTTTCAGCACTCTCTGCTAAACCTCTCCACAAAACAATATTATGCCATTCGGTATGCTCAATTTTATTGCCATTTTTATCTTTATAAGATTCGCTGGTGGCTAATGTAAAATTTACCCTTGCTGTATTTTCTTCTAAATATCTGATTTCTGGGTCTTTACCCAAGTTACCTATAAGTGTTACTTTATTTAAACCTGCCATGTTGCAAAAATAGTTTTATCAAACAAAAATATACATTCCGTTTCTTAACAAACTAAATTTAAAAAAATGATATTAACAATGCCTTTCATAAAACACCTTTATCCTTACATTTGTAACTCATGAGTAGCTATTTAAATGAACTAAATCCTGTGCAGCGTATGGCTGCCGAAACAACCGATGGCCCTGTAATGATTATTGCTGGTGCAGGTTCTGGTAAAACACGAGTATTAACATATCGTATTGCACATATAATGACAAAAGGCGTTGATGCCTTTAATATTTTATCACTTACATTTACTAATAAAGCTGCGCGCGAAATGAAAGCACGTATTGCTAAAATAGTAGGAGACAAGGAAGCTAAAAATTTATGGATGGGAACTTTTCACTCCATTTTTGCAAAAATACTACGCTTTGAAGCCGAAAAATTAGGTTACCCAAGCAATTTTACCATTTACGATACGGATGATAGCGAAGGTGTTATCAAAAGTATTTTAAAACAATTGAACTTAGATGAAAAAGTATATAAGCCATCTTTAGTTTGAAAT
>CALMMX010000313.1 GCA_937868545.1 uncultured Bacteroidota bacterium | reverse complement strand
AATAGAATTAACACCTGTGTACAAATTATTTGAATAATATTGAGGGCTACTAATACCATTTGGGTTATAATATCCATTGTATGCCCCATTATTGTAGTAACCTCTGTTATAATATCCATTATTGTAATAGTTACTTCTACCTCTCGATTGAATTCTAGCCATTCTTCTTTCTTGCCTTCTATCTTTTCTTAATTGCTTTTGTTCTTTTTTAATTTCAACATCATCAATAGCTTTGTAGGTTTCTTGAACAGTTGTACCTTCATTAGCAGTATACTTATCAGAATCTGCCATGTATTTATCTCTACTTTTTTGGAAGTTAGGATTTTGATCGGGTAATAAAGCAACTGTTTTTGTTGCAGCAACACTAGGTGATGGAGTTACCGTTTGTGCCATAGAACCAAAATAAATTGCTACAGCAAATATGGAAGTTAGGATGGTTTTCATTTTATTTATTTTTTAAGTTAATGTAAATTTCTATGTCAAAAGTATATACTAAATGCAGATTGAAGAAATTTTTGTGACAAACAGCAAAAACTTGTACATGAACTGCAAATAGTGCAGTTTTTATAGATTAACCCTTTTCATAAAAGAATCCTTAAAATCCCTACCAATAGGCACTTCAAACGATTTTACCATCACAATTTGACCAGAAATAGAATCGATACAATCTAAATTAATTAAGTAGGATTTATGGGTTTGAAAAAACAAATTAGTAGGCAATTGAACGCTAAACTCTTTTAAACTTGAACGAATTAAATACGACTTTTTTTCTGTTTTAATAGACACATAATTACCTTCCGATTTAACAAACCAAATATCGCTTAACTTCAATTTTACAAAGGTATTGCTGTCTTTTATAAATATAAAATCTTTTTTTTCTGCATCATTATTAACAGGCTCAATGTTATAATTTGACAAAGCAATTTCGATACTAGTATATAAATCTTTTTTATCAAATGGCTTTAACAAATAGCCATTTGGTTTTTGAACTTTAGCTCTATTTACAGTACTTACATCAGAATTAGAGGTAATAAAAATAAAAGGAATATGATACGTTTTCCTAATTTCTGCGGCTAAGTCTACCCCGTCTTTTTCTTCTCCCAAATTAATATCAATAAGAGCAATATCAACCTTTTTAAGCTTTAAGACTTCTATTGCCTCATCAAAATTTCTAACATTACCAATTACATTGTAACCCAATTCTTGAACAATTTCACCTGCATCTTCTGCAATAATAAATTCGTCTTCAACAATTAAAACATTAAATAAACTCATAACCTTTTTTTATTCTTTAGCAGTAAAAACTATATTAAAATGTGCTCCATTATTATTTTCAATTTTTAAAACACCTTTTAATTGGCCAATTAATCCTTTTACTAACTTTAAGCCTAATGGTTTTGAAGCATTAATATCAATATTATCAGGGATTCCAGCACCATTATCACTGTAATGCAATTCTAATTGCCCATCAGCAAGTTGTTTTAACTCTATTGAAATGATACCATTTTCTTTATTTAAAAATGCATATTTAAATGAATTGGTAATTAATTCATTTATAATTAATCCAATTGGAATTGCAGTATCCATATTCATGGTTAAACCATTTGAGTTAATTATGTATTCTACTTTTACATTTTGAGTACTAATAGTTTTCTCTATCGATTTTACAAGTTGGTTTGTATAATCAGCAAAATCAATAGTTGATAGGTTTCCGGACTGGTAAATATTTTGATGAATTAAAGACATGGAGCTAATTCTATTTTTTGCCTCTACCATAACCTTTTTCAACGCTTCATCTTCTAATCGGTTTGACTGCATATTTAGTAAACTCGAAATAATTTGCAAATTATTTTTAACCCTATGATGTATTTCTTTTAATAAAATTTCTTTCTCTTCAAGAGATTTTTCAATGATTACTTTTTTATCTTCAACTTGTTGTTTTTGCTCACTAATAAGGTCTTTAGCTTGTTTTGCAATTTTATAATTTCTATAAAATAAATAGGTAGCAGCAGAAATAAATAAGAGCGTGGTTAACACAATATAAATTAACAAACGCTTGTTTTCAATTTCCTGCTCTTTTTTTTCAATGTTAGATTGGTAATTTAATTTGGTGTTTGATAATACTAAACTATCTGTTAAATGTTTTTTTGTGTATGCAATTTTAATAGCATGTTGCTCAATATTACGCTGCGTTTCTAATCTATATAAACTATCAGTAGTTTGTTGAAATAATAAATGCATTTCGTAGGCATTTTTATAATTACCTTGTTTTACATACAATTTACTCAATTCATTACTTAACAATTTTACATATTCATCATACTTACTCGCTTTTGCAATACCTATAGCTTTTTGATAGTATGATTCAGAGTTTGAATAATCCTTCTTCTTATATAAAACTGAACCTATGTTGTATAAATTTTTTACAATCAATGATTTACTATTTAAGCTATTACTTGATGCTAATGCCTTTTCATAATTTGATTGTGCTTGTGATAAATTTCCACTTTTATTATAATAATCGCCAATATTATCATAACATTCAATTATAGTATTTAAATCTTTATTCTTTAAAGCTATGGCCAATTTATTAAGGTAAGTATCTAATTCAGAAACAGAAATTACAGGAGCTACAATTACAGGTTTATTAGAAACTATTGGCGAACTATCTTTTAATGGAGCTTTTTTTATACTTACAGTATCAACGTAGGTTATTTCATATTTTTTTTTACTTTTTAAATAATTAGGATTTTGATCCTTTAATAATTTTAAGGAAGTATCCTGTTGAGCACTTAAATTAACAAATGCAATTAATAAAAAAACTATATAAAAAAAGCTACGCAAATATTTAAATTTATATAAAATAAAGGTAACTTTTTTTAACAAATAATACGATATAGGATGGTCATAACGTACAAAATATTGTTTCTATTCAAATTTAATTTACTTACTTTAGGATTTAATTTAACTAATAATAATTATTATGAAATTTATCCTATTTATAGCTACAGTTTTTATGCTTTTCTCTTGTAAAAATGGTAATACATATACTAAACAAGTTAAAGAATTGGATAGTTTAAAAGTAGTTTTACAGGAAGCTGTTTCTAATTTTAATGCAATAGATTCAGTAAAATGTTATAAGAACTATTCAGAACAATACACTTATTTTAATTTTATTAGAAAAAATTTAAAAGACACAATATCAAAAACTGAAGCTGAAAATTTGCAAATGTTTGTTTCTTTAGGCAAAAACATGTTAAATTACTTAGCAAAAAAGCCAAAATGGGCGCAAGAAGCCAATATTTCACTAAAACAACTAACTGATTTAAGTTACGATTTAAAAAATGGAAATATAGAAAATGAAGAAGCTGTTGATTTTATTTTAAAAGAAAAAACTCAAGCATTTAAAATAATAGATGAATTAAAAACAAACACTGAGTTAATGCGTTATAGTTTAGAAACTTTTACAAATACATTGCCGACAGTAGAAAATATAGTGAAAAAGCTCAACAATGGTAATTTACCAGAATTAGATCAACCACAGATTCGTTTAAAACCAAAAAAACACTAATTGAAAAATATAATAATCTTATTTTTTTTGAGTC
>CALMMX010000312.1 GCA_937868545.1 uncultured Bacteroidota bacterium | reverse complement strand
ATATTGTTTTCTTAGAATTATTAACTTCTAAAATCTTCTCGAAAATTTTATAAATATATTTTAAAGATGTAGAATTATAATAAATCAAGTCAACGTCTAAAGTAAATTCTTGAAATTCAAATTTTTTAGATTTCCCAAATTCTGTTAACCAATTTATTATTGCTAAATAAAACAACTTAGGATCTTCAGGTGAAGACTCTCCCTTAATAATAAATAAAGATGAACTGTCAGAAAATAAAATTTCTGGTGTAAAATCTGTTTCTTTTAAAATTATAGGCTTCATATATTAATTACTAACAAATGTAGTAATTTTTAAAATACTTTCCGTTTTATTTAAAATCATTTTTTGGCATTTATATTTATATGTTTTATTTAGAAACAAATCATATAATGATTCTTTAATAGTTTTTTTATCAGAATCTTTTTTTATAAATAATTTAATAATAGATAATCGTTTAGTATAAGGTAAATTGGCTAAAAATGAAAAGTTTAAAAATAAAGATTCTACTAAAGAATGCTTTGCCTTAATAAACAAAGTAATTTCAATATTTGAATTATAATAATTTGCATAAAAAACTGGATCAATTTCATTTTTAAAATCATATCTAACTAGTTCGTTTAAAGATAAAAATGTTCTATAAATAGAATCTTTATACTTTTTAGGCATATTACTTATATACGTCAAAAACAAACTTTTTAAGTCTTTTGAATTTGACGAAACTCTATATAAAAAACTATTAGTTTCATAAGTAAGCGAACTACTAGTATTTAACTGACTGTTAAAGACGTATTTTACATCTTTTAATTGATTAATACTTTTACTATTTTCTGCTAAATAAAATTTAAATGAACCTTTTGAAGTGTGTATTCCTTCTTCAGAATAGTTTACTATTAAATCTTCCTCAAAAATCATATTTACCGTAAAATTCTTTAAAACTTCATCGTCTGCAATTAATTCCTTCTTTTTATTATAAATTTCATACGAAGTTTTATAAATAAAAGGCTTAACCAATAGCATTTCTCTGTTTGTATAATTAATTGTTGGCTTCGTTTTCTCTTTCAACAACCAATTCAAATCCAAATCAGGAAAGCCATTAATGATTCCAACTAATTTATCGATCCCGAAATTCTTATTATCAACCAAAATTTGAGACATTAAACTACTAGAAATTCCAGCCCGCCTAGCAAATTCGTTTTGCGAGATATGTTTATTTTTGATAAACTCTTTTAATCTATTTATAACTTCAATATAATTCAAAATCAATAAGGTATTAATAAAATTGGTAAATTAAACATTTCTTTAAATTCGTTTCCACTCTCAAGCATTTCATCATCTCTATCTGCATAAAACCACTTTAAAACAATAGATTCAAACAATTTTTTATTATCATCAATTTTTTTTAAAATTAAATAAATATACTTATGACTTGGCGAATTAAAATATGTTATTTTCAAATTCAACTCTAAAGTTTTTTTTTTAGAACTAAAATTATTTATTTTTTTTATATAGCTAATATAAGAATCAAACCAAACTAAAATTTTTTCGTAAAACTCATTTACATTTTCAGGACTTGATTCTCCTTCAATTACTATTTTACCACTAAAAGGGTCACACACTACTCTTGGAGAAAATTCTAATTGCTCATACACAAATACCTCCATAACCTATAGTTTTAATTTTAAACTCAAAGTTATTTCATCAAATTCATTATTAAGAGACTTTATTGTGTAATTTATACTATTATTAATTTTAATTCTTATCATTATTAATCCAATACCCGCATTTTTCACCCCAGACTCATTATGCAACAAATTCAATTTTATTAGTCTCTTTAATGCCTCATCTGTAGAATTATTAATTTGATTTAAATAAGAAACTAATGTTGGAGTACTGATATGTAAAATATTATTTTTAATAATAAAATTTATAGATTCATTTGTAATACTAACTAAAATATAACATTTACCATTTATTAAATTAGCCTCATAATAATCAATAATATTCGAAATTGTTTCATCAAACACAAAGAAGGCATTATTAATTTTCATTTTATCAAACAAATAATTATTCAACCATTTTTTATACGATAAGAATACTTCATTCCGATTTACTGAACTTATATTATTATTGAAAACAAAATCCATTTGATTAATTCTTAATTACAATTCAAAATTACATAAATTAATAACAAGTTTATTACTTTCAAAAAAATTACTTAAAATATTAAGTAATCAATTTATAAATAAAATGATTAGTTTTAAATTAAAAAAAATCATGAATTCTAATTCTAATATTGTACTAATTGGTGCTGGAATAATGAGTGCTACTTTAGGCATCCTTATAAAAAAATTACAACCTAACGCTACTATTCAAATTTTTGAAAGGCTTGATGTTATTGCTGGCGAAAGCTCTGATGCATGGAATAATGCAGGAACTGGACATTCTGCATTTTTCGAATTAAACTATACACCACAACTTGAAGATGGAAGTATTGATATTAGTAAAGCGCTAAAAATTGCACAATCATTTGAATATTCAAAAGAATTTTGGGCAAGTTTAGTAGAAGAAAACCATTTATCTAATCCTGAAAAATTTATTAATACTGTTCCTCATATGAGTTTTGTTTGGGGTGGAGAAAATGTGTTTTATTTAAAAAAAAGGTATCAACTACTAAGCAAACACCATTTATTTGAAGGTATGAAGTATTCAGATAAATGGAATGATTTAGAGCAATGGATGCCATTGGTTATGAATGGTCGCGATCCTGGAATTGAAGTTTCTGCCACGCGTATGGAAATTGGAACTGATGTAAATTTTGGTGAACTAACCCGACAAATGTTTAATTATTTAAAAACGTTAGAAGGTGTTACATTACACTTAAGCCACGAAGTAAGAGATATAGAAAAAACTGATGATAGGAAATGGGAACTAACGGTAAAAAATTTAATTGAAAAAGAAAAAAAATCAATTTACGCTGATTTTGTATTTATAGGCGCTGGTGGAGGTTCACTGCCATTACTAGAAAAATCAAATATTACAGAAGCCGAAGGTTATGGTGGATTTCCTGTAAGTGGACAATGGTTAAAATGTACAAATGAAAATATTATTGCACAACATGCCGGTAAAGTATATGGAAAAGCTTCTGTTGGCGCTCCTCCAATGTCTGTACCGCATTTAGATACACGTATAATTAATGGTAAAAAAGCATTGCTATTTGGACCATACGCAGGTTTTTCAACTAAGTTTTTAAAAAATGGTTCTTATTGGGATTTAGTAGGGTCTTTAGAACTAGATAATTTATTTCCAATGCTTTCTGTTGGTGCGCACAATATGCCACTTACAAAATATTTAATACAACAAGCTACACAATCAGAAGAAGATAGATTAGAGGCATTAAAAGAATATTTCCCTGAAGCCAAACTTGAAGACTGGGAACTTGAAATTGCTGGACAAAGAGTTCAAGTAATTAAAAAAGATGAAGAAGAAGGTGGTATTTTAGAATTTGGTACTGAATTAGTTGCATCTGCGGATGGCTCAATAGCTGCATTATTGGGGGCATCTCCAGGAGCTTCAGTATCTGTTAATGTAATGATAGATGTTTTAAAAAAATGTTTTAAAAATGAAATGGATACAGAAGATTGGCAAATGAAACTTAAAGAACTCATTCCTTCTTTTGGTAAATCATTTAAAGATGATAAAGCCCTTTGCGAAAAATCAAGAACATGGACACATGCTGTTTTAAAAATTAACGTTTAACCTATTTATTTGCATAAGTAAATTCTAATTAAATATTTAATTAATAAATATTTAATTCATGATTAAAAAACTACTTCTTTCAATTATAGCATAGGCATTTGCTACTACTATTTTAAATGCGCAAGTTTATAAAGATGCTGCCTCAATTTTATTAATCGATGTTGTAACCGCCATCATACTGGTGCAATATATCCAAACTTAACAAATTATACATCAATTGCAGGGCACTCAGCATTAATTAACTATGATATTTCTACTAATAAAATGTAAAATTCGTCATGTTTTAGATAAACTGTTTGATTAAGTGTCAGTTTTTGATTATAAAATCAGTCATATAGACAAATAAAAAAACGCGTATGGAGTCAATAGGCGCTAAAGAAACTGCTGAATAGTTATTATTAAACAACCTGCACGTATTCTTATTCCTAAAATATCCGCATTTCCCCTCCCTGATTGAGCCTACCATTTTGAACCGCTAAACTTTTTTTTGGCACTTGGATAACTACATCCACATCATGCTGAAATTCATTAGCCCCTCTGAAATTTTTCTCTTTGGTGGTCTAGAAAATGCAAATAAAGGATTTTGATGAAATTTGCCTGCTTTAGGCTTTTAAGTTTGTATTCAGATTTTACGTGAAATATGATAAGAAAAAAGAGAAGTCTTTGAAAATCAAAAACTTCTCTTTAAGTGGATCCGGAGAGATTCGAACTCTCGTCCAAACAAGGAATTAGTGAGCTTTCTACAAAGTTTAGAATAAACTTAGTTTTCGATTCAAGTCAGGCGTTTATTCAAACCAAACTTAAACTTAGATGCTAATATTGCTTTAGATAACATCATCTCTAAAACAATTTGCTAATTTGTGGTGCAAACATCCCGTCGCTAAGCAACAACGCTACGGGGTTTACAATGGTTGGTTAGTCTTGGACTAAGCAGCCATAGCGTAAGAATTCTCTTCGCCGTATAAAAGTTTGAAGGTTAAGTTTAAAGTGCCATATCTACAACGCACTACCTGCTTACTCATCAACTGCGCTCGCTGTCAAAACCGGTCGGACCCATTTGTTAAAGAACTAGTACAAAGATACAACATTTGAAATGCTTTTGTAACTTTTTCTTAAATAAAAATGAGGCTATCTCAAAAGCTCATTTTCACTCATTCTGAACTTGATTCAGATTCTAGAGTTGAGTAAAATCAAACTCTTACAGATACTGAATAAATTTCGTCATGATGATTTAGAACTTTTAAAATAGCCTCACCTTAAAATTATACACTACTTATTATTTCACAATTAGTTTTCCTGTAACTACTTCTGAACCTTTATTTACTAATTTATAAAAATACATTCCAGCTGCTAAATCGCCTTTTTCAAAATTTACTGTGTTAGATTGCATTTCTATTACTCGCATTTTTTTACCGAACATATCATATATTACAACAGATGCATTAGATAAAACAATTGAATTATCAATTGAAATAGTACCATTATCAATTATTGGATTAGGATAAACAGATACATTTACACTTGAATTTTTCGTTTCATTTAAAGAAGTTGATAATGGTGATAAAGCAGTAACTGCAGATGCTACAGCTGTTGGAGCAAATACTGTTGCAAATCTAAAAACACGTGCAGAAGTTGCAGTTAATGCTGGGATTTTATATGCTAAATAAATTGAACCATCGGCAGTAAGGCTTGAGCCAACTGTTTGAGTATAACCAACTCCATTGTACATATCTGAACCATCTCTGTTTGTAAACCCACCATAACCTGCAACGTATGCAGTATCTGTAGTTACAAAACCTACATAAGATAACCAAGGAGTTGTTTGTGTAGCACTAATTTGTGCGTAACAGGTACTGCAGGCACTGTGCTGACTTACAACTGAATTAGTAGTTGCAAAAACTCCTGTTAACGATTGATTATTATCTGGATCTAAATTTCTATAATAAAAAATATCATTTAAGGTAACAGATGATGTATTTGTAACAGATACAGTTGTTACATAAAATAATGCATTATCACCTAAAGAATAATTAATTTTTACGTTTAAGCCAGCTGCAACATCATTACCTTCCCAATTTGTAGAAGTAACTGTTCCCACATGCGACCATCCAGTAATTGAGCCTGAAATTGCACTTAATGCTCCACTACCAGAGGCATTATTACAACGTTTAATTCCACCTGTTGTGCCTATTTCTATCCCCCAACCGTTTTCGGGTACACCAGGTGTATAAAAATCACCATCATAATTGGTCCATGAATCCATTTGTGGATTAGCAACAAACCCAAATAATCCAATACCACCTCTTGCATGCATTCCTGATGGTGCTGCAGCTGTTGCTCCTTCATAACCTCCGGTACCTCTAATGCCTATTTCAACATAATTCCCCTTCATAAAGGCATCTGTACCTACAATTTGGGCATTTAAATTTCCGATTGTAGCTGCAGAAATTGCAATAGCTAGTGAGCAATTAAAAAGTAGATTTTTAGTTTTCATAATAAATATTTTTAAAGTTTAGATAAACTTACAAATAAAGAAACTATGTATTTTAACCAATTAGGGAATGAAATAATAATTTACACAAACTGTATAAAAAATCAAATAAAACGCATAATTCTATTTACCCCAAAAAAAACTTAATGAGTAAACAATTTACTTATGTATTAATTTTAAACATTGCTCCAATTCCAAATCTTTTGGAGGCAAAATATCCTTTATACTATACTCTATAGGATAATCGGGCATTATTCCATGCCCAGTAATTTTCGGGAAAACGTTATTATTAACTCTAAATGCAGGCATCCTAACTCTTACTTTTGTATTAGGCAATTCATAATTAGGCATTATTCCCGCATTACAGCCTTCAATAGCTCCGCCAGTTTCCTCACCAATAAAAACAGCCCTATTTTCTGCCTTCAAATAAGCAGAAACCAAACTTGAAGCAGAAAATGTGCCTCCATTAATTAATACAAAAACTTTGTTTTTATAATGATTCTTTGTGTTTGGTTTAATAGAAAAGGTATAAAAATCAGTATCGTTTAGCACAGCATGTTTTCCAAATGATTTAAATGCAAAACGGGTGAGTTTAAAAAACATATTGCCACCTGTGTATTTTTTTAAAGGATAAGATTTTATTGTAGTTTTTAATGTTTGTGTTTCTGTAGTATCAATCAAATAACTAAGCAATCGGTATGCATTTCTCATACTTCCTCCTCCATTATTTCTTAAATCTATTACTAAATTTTCAGTCTTTTCATTATTTAATTTCTTAAATATTTTACGATACGCCTTTTTACTTTTACGAGTCGAAAAGGCCGAAATCTTCATGACCATTGTTTTATGCAAACTATCTACAAATCTGAATTTTATTTTTGCTTTTTTATAATTTGTAAATAAACTATCATCGTTTTTCCTAACTGGAATTGATGGAATTTTTTGAGTTTTAAAAGCAGGATAGTTAATCTTTTTAATTGCATTACCATCTATATACTCCAACTTAAAAGTATCTGGCCTCCCAAACAATGATAAATAATAACTATTAAAAGCTAATTGTATAAAATGATTTTGTGATGTTTCATTATAACCATCTCTAGTCATAAATCGCCTACTATATCGTAACATAGAGTCAACTTCAAATCCATTTATTTTTAAAACTTCGGTACCTTTTTTAATTGTTGAATCTTGCTTTTTATTAAGATTGGTTAAAACATAAACTTTGTTTTGTGCTGGCAAAAATATATAGGGCGAAAAATTATTTTTATTCTTATCCATTGCCTTTAAATAAGCCTTTGAATAGGAAACATTAGTGTGTCCACACATAAGTTCACCTATTAATAATTTAGATTTTAAACAAAATTCTTTTTGGGTTAAACTATCTTTTAATGAACCTATAAATGTATTAAACAAGTTTTCGTAATATGTTTTAGGTTTATAAATTGCAATACCTGGGTGCATTGCTAAAGTGACAGTTTTAAGGATTTCAGCATCTTGTTTCAATTGCTGAGGCGAATACTTTTTTGTGAAAACAGACGCGTTATTTTGTGAGAAACTGGCAATTGAAACTCCAAAATAACATAAAATAAACAATATAAAAGGTTTGAAAAAAGTCATAAATGTTATCTTTGCACAAACAAATATACTATGACCAAGTTAAAAATAGGCGTTTTACGTGAAGAAAAATCGCCACCAGATAAAAGAGTACCATTAACACCATTAATTTGCACAGAATTACTTAGAATGTATTCTAATTTAGAAATTGTTATACAACCTAGTAAAATTAGATGCTATAGTGATGATGAGTATTTAGCATTTGGATTAACCTTACAAGATGATTTAACAGATTGTGATGTGTTAATGGGTGTAAAAGAAGTTCCAAAGGATAATTTAATACCAAACAAAAAATATTTTTTCTTTTCACATACTATAAAAAAACAGGCTCATAATATAAAATTAATGAAAGCTTTAATTGAAAAGCAAATTCAGATGATTGATTATGAAACCCTTACTGATAAAAACAAAAACCGTATTATAGGTTTTGGTAGATATGCTGGTATTGTTGGCGCTTACAATGGGATATTAGGTTATGGTAGAAAATATGATTTATTTCAAATAAAACCTGCTAATTTATGCAGAGATAGAGCAGAAATGGAAGAAGAACTTAAACGTGTTAAACTTCCAAATATTAAAATAGCATTAACTGGTGGCGGAAGGGTTGCAAATGGAGCAATTGAGACCCTATCGGCACTAAGAATTAGAAAGGTAACTCCTGAAGAATTTTTAATGGCAAGTTTTAGAGAACCAGTTTATTGCCAATTAAATCCTCGCGATTACGTTGAAATGCCAGAAGATCATAACTTTGATTTAAACGATTTTTTCAAAAATCCAGAGAAATTTGTCTCTAAATTTTCACCTTACACCAAAGCAACAGATATTTACATTTCTTCGCATTACTGGGATCCTCGTTCTCCAAAAATGTTTACAATAGAGGATATGAAAGCATCTGATTTTAAAATGAGTGTTGTTGCCGATATTACTTGTGATATAGATGGTAGTGTACCAACTACCTTACGCTCAAGTACTATTGACAAACCTTTTTATGGCTATAACCCTAAAACAGATAAGGAAGACGTAGCATTTAACAAAGAAACTATTTGTGTGATGGCTGTTGATAATTTACCTTGCGAATTGCCAAGAGATGCAAGTGATGATTTTGGAAAAGACTTAATGGAAAGGGTAATACCGTTTTTATTTAAAGATGATACAGATAAAAGTATTGTAAACATTTTTGGAGAACGAGG
>CALMMX010000311.1 GCA_937868545.1 uncultured Bacteroidota bacterium | reverse complement strand
AAATAAAATGAAGATGATTCTTCATACTGATGAATTGCCAGATTGGTGTTATGAAGGAAGATTAGGCGTAAACATTCAGTTTGACGATAATAGCTATACCGAAATGCAAAAAGCTTTGGATGAAGTTATTGCAGCAAAGCATAATCGAATTGCTGAATTACGCGATATTATTGAAGGAACAGAACTACCTACTTTTGAAAAAGTGGATGAGCAAATAGTAATTACTCAGTTAAACAATTCGCAAAATAAAGCTATTCGTCATATATTAAGTGCTAATGATGTAGCAGTTGTGCATGGTCCTCCAGGAACTGGAAAAACTACTACTATTGTTCATGCAATTAGATTGGTATTGCAGTCTGAAAAGCAAATATTAGTTTGTGCTCCAACTAATACAGCAGTTGATTTAATTACAGAAAAATTGATAGAACAGGGAGTTAATGTGCTGCGAGTGGGCCATCCTGCAAGAGTTTCAGAAGATTTGTTGAAAGCTACTATTGATGGGCAAATTCAAAATCACATTAATTATAAGGATATAAAAAGCCTGCGAAAAAATGCCGAAGAGTATTTTAAAATGGCTGGTAAATATAAACGGGTATTTGGAAAAGATGATGCTAAGCAACGCGCATTGTATTATACAGAAGCTAGAAATTGCATAAAAGAATCGAGGTTACTGGAGGATTATATCGTTAATTCTTTGTTTGAACAAGCTCAAGTTATTTGCTGCACACCTGTTGCATCAACAAACAAAGCTCTAGCAAATAAGCGTTTTAATACTTTATTTTTTGATGAAGCTTCTCAAGCACTAGAAGCTATTTCATGGATTCCTTTACTGAAATGTAAGCGTGTAATTTTTAGTGGAGATCATTTTCAATTACCACCTGTTGTTAAAAGTATTAAAGCTAAACAAGAAGGTTTAGATAAAACCATGCTTGATTGGTTAACAGGCATTGATAATGTATCGAGTTTATTAACTCGTCAGTATCGCATGCACCAACATATTATGCAGTTTAGTAATGCCTATTTTTATAAAAATGAATTAGAAGCAGATGCAACCGTAAAAGAAACCTTATTGTCATTAAATGAGGATATTGAGATATTAAATATTCCAATAGAGTTGATAGATACAGCAGGTTGTAGTTTTGATGAATTGCAAAACCCCGAAACGCTTAGTTTATCAAATAATGGTGAAGCTGATTTATTATTTAAACATTTAGAATTGTTGCTGCAACAGTATCAATTTGCGGGTGAAGATCAGAAATTAAGTATAGGAATAATTTCTCCTTATAAGGAACAAATTGAACTATTAAAAGATAAATTACAAGCATTTGATTATACAAATTATCCCATTAATGAATTAGCAGTTAAAACAATTGATGGTTTTCAGGGTGAAGAAAGAGATGTAATATATATATCTTTAGTTCGAAGTAATGCAAATTCTGAAATTGGATTTTTGTCTGATATAAGGCGTATGAATGTAGCGCTAACAAGGGCAAAGAAAAAGCTTGTAGTTATTATGGATACTTCAACCATTGGGAATCACCCGTTTTATAAGTCTTTTATAGAATACTGTGAGAAAAATAATTTTTATAAATCGGCGTGGGAATATAGTTACGAAGTATAATTTTTTAAATGGAAGAGAAAGCTACAAATATTGTTTCTTTTATCATAACCGACGATCAATCGCACAGCTTATATAGCGAACGTTTTAAAGCAACGTACCATTCTACTCGTGGTGCGGTTTCAGAATGTAAACATGTATTTATACAAAACGGATTACAACATGTTAAAGAACAATTTAATTTAAGTGAAATTTCAATTTTGGAAATTGGTTTTGGTACTGGGTTAAATGCCTTTGAAACCTACTTGTTTGCAAAAGAGCAAAATTTAAAAATTAACTATCATACAATTGAGGGCTACCCAATTTTAATGGAAGATGTATTAAAGTTAAATTACATAAATGAATTTTCCGAGTATGATAGAAATGTATTTTATCAGCTTCATGAACTTGAATGGAATAAAGTAAATGAGTTGACTGATTTTTTTTCTTTTAATAAGCAAAAAGTATTGTTAGAAGAGTTTGTATCAAGTAAAAAATTTAATCTCATTTATTTTGATGCATTTTCGCCTTCCGAACAACCAGAACTATGGACAGAAGTTGTTTTTAAAAAGATGTTTGATTTACTAAAAAATAATGGAACATTAGTTACATATTGTGCACAAGGGCAAATGAAACGAAATATGAAAAACGTTGGTTTTAAAGTGCAATCTTTACCAGGTGCATTAGGAAAACGAGAAATGACAAGAGGAATTAAAACTGTTTAACTTTGATACCCAAAGTTTTTAAGATTAGCATCATTATTTCTCCAATCTTTAGTAACCTTTACAAATAATTCTAAAAATATTTTTTTACCAAAAAAGGCTTCAGCTTCTAAACGAGCTAGTGTACCTACCTTTTTTAAATTTGCGCCTTGGTGCCCAATAATAATGGCTTTTTGACTTTCACGTTCAGCTATAATATCGGCTTGTATTCTAATAATTTTATCGTCTTCTTTAAAAGTATTCACAATAACCTCTACACTGTAAGGAATTTCAGCTTTGTATTTCAATAACATTTTTTCACGAATTATTTCCGACATAAAAAAACGCTCTGGTTTGTCTGTTAAAGTATCTTTATCGTAAAACGCTTCTCCTGCTGGCAACAATTGAGTAATGCGATACATTACATTTTCTAAATTAAATTTCTTTAAAGCCGAAATAGGAATAACCTCTGCTTTTGGGAATTTAGCTTGCCATTCGGCAAGTTTTTCAAATAATTTAGCTTCAGTAGCCATATCAATTTTATTTAATAAAATTAAAACAGGGGTTGAAGAGTTTTGTAATCGTTTTAAATAATCTTCTTCTAAAACTATATCATCATAAATGTCTACAATCAATAAAAAGACATCAGCATCGCTAAATGCAGAAATTACAAACTCCATCATTTTTTCTTGGAGTTTGTAATTTGGTTTTAAAATGCCTGGAGTATCAGAAAATACAATTTGATAATCA
>CALMMX010000310.1 GCA_937868545.1 uncultured Bacteroidota bacterium | reverse complement strand
TTTAGTAATTTAATGTGTTGCACCATGGCAACTTGCTCTTTGGATAATCCTTTAATCATTATGTCAAAATTTTATTCGTGATTCAATAGATTTAATTTTACCTGTAACTCTATCTCTTTCAATTTCTTGAACGATATCCGTTTTAAGGGAAACATTTCCTAAACGTTGATACAATTCTTGTTCAATTTTATAAATATATTCTTTTGAAAGAGATTTGTTTTCAGAGAGAAATAATTGTATTGATTTATCTTCTGCTTGTATTATTTTAAATTGTTTTACATCTTGAAACTTTTCCATGGCATTGTAAATATTTACAGTAGCCATAACAGTTCCGTCATCTTTCATTAATAAATCATCTGCACGACCATCTATTCCTGCAAAAGGAATACTCAATCCTCTACCACAAGTGCAAGTTGTAATATTGCTTGGTATTGCTATATCGTTAGTAGCATATCTAATTAATGGCATTACATCATTTTTTAATGATGTTGCAATTATTTGATTTTTTGCATCCAATTCTACAATTCCATACTCATCATTATTGTGATAATTACCATGAGAGCATTTTTGTACAGTTACCGTTCTCTCATTTTGTCCATACCAATCTATAATTGGTAACTGCCAATAATCTTCAATTACTTTTTTATATTGTGGCAACAAGTTTTCCGATGAAGTAAAAAGTGTTTTAATTTGAGGAATATGAATATTATTTTCTTTCAGTAAAAGTGTAAGAATATAAATTGAACTTGGATAACCTCTTAACAGTTTTGCTTTTGATTGTTTAAAAACACTTAAATAAATATCTAAATTTTTTTGATTAATATCGTAAGGCGATAAAAACCAATAATTTAATATTTTATCTTGTTTAAATAATTGTTCTCCCGGCTTTGGCGAAAAGCTTCTTAACACTACACACGGGTCTCTAAATGTATAATCATAAGTATTACTCATAGACCATGCACGTAACATCATACAATACTCAATAGCATCACTATAATATGACTTTGCCACTTTAAAAGGCATGCCAGACGAACCCGAAGTTGATTTGAATTGAAGTTTATTGAAATTGAATTTATCTGAAATAAAGTTTTTATACTGCTGCTGCATTATCTGTTTACTCATTATTGGAAACTTTTGAAGTTCGTTTAATGAGAAATTTTCAAAATCTATTGATAGCTTTAAGCTTCTATAGTATGGAACATTATTTACTGCATTCCATAAGATATGCTTTAGTTGAATTGTTTGTACATCTAACAACTCTTCTCTTGAATAAAACTGAGATTTTTTATACCTCTTTAAATGTTGAAGTATATGAATGCCGTTTGCTAAATTTCTAATATTAATGCCTGCCAATTCCATGAATGATGGTAATTTCGTTACGAGCTAATGTAAAAATATGTTAAAAGAATTATTGCTATTACCACTAACCTTATTAAACAGATATAGGGCTATAAATACTATAAAAAATTGTACTCAAAAAAGAATTTTTCTATTTGATATTGATAATACAATAGCAGATACTATTCCATCTTTTGAAAATTATAAAAATGTATCTGAAGCAGCAAGGGTAAGCACTTTAGCATTTTATATAAAAATGCATAAGCTTATTTGCATTCTTAAAAAATCTCCCAATAACAAGATTATTTTTTTTACTGCTAGAGGATTTAAGTCAAAAAAAGCAACGCAAGATTGGTTAAATAGCTTTGGGTTTTTACCAAAAAAAAATGAATTATTTATTGTTCGAAATGCAAAAGAGAAAATAAATATTTTACAAAAAACACAAACCCAAAACACAATTTATTATATTGATGATTTAGCCTATTTAGAAAAAAATGGAACCGTTGTTGTTTATAAAGCACTAATAAATTGTATTCATAAATTAACTGAACAGAAAAAGATAATTTATTTTGGATTAGATGCTATTAGCGAATTTATTTACTTTCAAGAACCTTGCTAAAAATAGAGGTCAAATTTTTATCATATACTTCTAAAGTATAATTTTCATTGAAGTGAGCTTTTGCGGCTTTAGATACTTCAAAATATTTTTCATTATTCTTTTGTAGTAGCTCAATATAATCTGCCATTTTTTGAATATCCTCAGAACCTGTAATAAACCCATGTGTATTGTTAATATACATTTCTGGAATACCACCTTCATTTGATGATATAGGTATTACACCAAACTGCATTGCCTCTAGTAAAACAAGTGAAAAAGTTTCATTTTTATACTTTGTAGGAAATAGCATTACGTCAGCATTTTCTAAAAAAGTATTTTTTTCATTATTAAACTTGGGACCAACATATTCCACATATTTTAATAGGCTGTTTTTTTCAATATAGTTATTGATATACTCAACTGAAATGTCAAATGGTTTGCCAGCAATTAATGCCTTAAATGGCAAGTCTCTTTTCTTTAGTTCTGCACATACATGTAAAAATGTGATGATACCTTTTTCTTCAACCAAATTCGATAAAAATATAATTACAATTTCTTCTTGCTTTCTTTTATTATGGGTTATATTCTTAACAACAGGAATAGCATTGTTTAGAATATAATTTTGTTTGTATTGAATTTTATCAATATCGCTTATAAGTGCATTACTTAAACAAATACAATAAGTATTTTTTAAAATAATTGGATACAATTTTGCATTAATACTATGTTTAGATATTGAGTAATCGATACCCTTACCGTGGAGATGTAAAACAACTTTTTTTCTTAATAACTTTGCAGCCATTATTAAAAAAGCATCCTTATAAAAAGAAATCCCAATTGGACTTATCGCTATATATACAACTTGTGGTTTAAAGAAAATTAGCTTATACACAAACTTGAAATAAGTTGCAAAAATATTAGCAATTTTCTTAACTGAAAACTTATTAAAATCATCAATTTTTTCAGCCGCCTTTATGTCTATATAACTTATAGAAAATCTTTCTCTAAAGGTTGGACATCCCAATATGTATGTACTCATTAAAGACTCTCCATGAACTGGTGGAGGAAGTCGAAGACCCATAAAAATTTTATTGTTCATTATAAAGAAATAATTATTTTTTAATAGCACTTATTTTCCATAAGCACATTGCTTTATCAGTATATTTTCCATTACCCTCTGTACATTCTTCAATAAACAAATAGTCGGGTTCAGGAAAGTTAAATGGGGCTATTTGTAGGTTAATAGGTCGCCAATCACCTGTAACAATATCATAATTAACAGTACGATTGATATAAGAAGTAGTAATTAAATAGCCTGAATTAGATTTAATAATATTTTCAATAGCTTTTTGAATTGCTTCGTTACTCATATGCACTAAGCAATCTCTACATATAATTAATTCTGATTGTGGTAAACTATCCGATGTCAAATCTAAATTTACAAAATCAATATTATTAATATTTCCGTATTTACTTAAATTGTTTTGAATAATTTTTTCTACGATATCTGCCCCTAAATATTTTTTTTGAGAAAAATCAATACGAGACATCCAATTAAAATCTCCACAAGGAATATCTAAAATAGATTTTATTTTATACTTTATAAATACACTCTCTAACTCTACGATTACTTTTTGAGTTTGATCAAAATCTGAACCTCTTCCAGAAATACTTTCATTACCCTGCCAATGATTGGTTTGATAAATTTCTGTAAATGTATCTGCTATTGATTTATTTCTAAATTTTAGTGGCTTTAATTTTTTCTTATAAAAGTTAATTAATTGCGTAGGAATTAACCTTTCGAATATTTCTTTCATTTTTTGTTAGTTTAATAAAATCGGGGTAAATATTTATAAATGATAAGTAAATGAGCCAAAAGAGTATTGAAGAATGTGGAAGTTCTAAGATTACATTTGTTGCCGACCAAATACTTACTGCAATAAGTGAAAGTGAATGTATTAAAAACAAATTAGACTTTTTTGAAACTAACTCAAGCGTAAAATTTTTCACAACTCTAAGAATTGGAATTACCACAAGAAGTGAAAATACAAAACCAATATGAAATGCAATAGTTATAAATGAATTGTGCATTGGCGACAAATACTTTTCTAAATCATCACTTTGTTGTGCTGTAAATCCATTTACAACTTGTAATATATACGCAACCTCTTCATCTGAGTAAGGCACACCAAAACCATTACCTAGTATTCCAAAATTTTGAACAAAAATTTCTTTTAAAGTTAATGCCCAATAAATTAAACGCCATTGAGCATTTGCATCGCTAAAAAAAGAGGTATTTAAAACAATGATAATTCCAATCAAAAAAAATGAAACAAGTATTAATACCTTATACATTTTACTCATTTTACCAATAAAATAAAGGAATATAACAATAAAAAAGGCTAAGAAAGCACTACTATGCCCTGTTGTTGAAAGTAAAAAAAGTGTAAAAAAAGACCACCATAATCTATACTTTGAGGAAACTAACTTTTGTACACCAAACATTAGTAAACCAAGAACTGTAATATGAGAATAATAATAGTATGAACCCTCAGAAAAAATATCGCTCGTTAAAAATATTAGTACATATCCTAAATATATTATTTGAATAATTACAGAGACAACACCAAATTCCTTAAAAAATTGAATAATTCTTACTTGAAAGTTTTTTATTCTCCTAATATAATTTACATATATAAATGCGGCAATTAAATAACCAAACAACATGAACTGCCTTATTAATATATCTATTGTAAT
>CALMMX010000309.1 GCA_937868545.1 uncultured Bacteroidota bacterium | reverse complement strand
CCAAAAGAGCAAGTTTACAATAGCATGGAAGCATTAATTTACCATTTTAAAATTGTAATGGGTGAAACTGATATTCCTAAAGGAGAAGTTTATCATTGTGTAGAAGGTGGAAATGGCGAATTAGGGTTTTACTTAATTAGTGATGGTGGAAGAACACCTTTCCGCTTGCATTTCCGTAGACCATGTTTTATTTATTACCAAGCTTACCCCGAAATGGTAAAAGGAATTATGTTAAGTGATGCAATCTTAACAATGAGTAGTATGAATGTAATTGCAGGAGAATTAGACGCTTAGTATCAAGATTAAAGTAAAAAAGTTAAAATTCAAAAGAAATTAAGTTGTGAAATATCAAAAAGACATAAAAGATTGGACTTTAGATTTTTCAATTTCTATAGTGAAACTTTCTACTTTATTAAAAAAGGCAAAAATAGATTTTGATGTTGTAGATCAAGTAAGAAGAAGTGGAACATCAGTGGGAGCAAATGTTAGAGAAGCAAAATCAAGCATATCTAAAAAAGAATTGATTAAGTATTATGCGATAGCATTAAAATCAGCAAATGAGACTGATTTTTGGTTTGAGGTAATAACTAAAGGGTATGATTATAAATCAGAAAGTATAGAATATTGTTGGGGAGAATTAAAACAAATAGAAAAAGTAATAGCAAAAATAATTTTAACATTAAAAGCTAATTTGTCTGAAACTAAGGTTTAGACTTTTAACTTTTAACTTTTAACTTTTAACTTTTAAATTAATTATGTCAAGTCAAGTACACGGAGCACAAAAATTTGATCAAGCAAAACGCAACCAAACTGTGTTTAGCGAAGAAGCAATGAAAACAGCTCAAACCATTATTTCTCGTTATCCAGAAGGAAAACAAAAATCTGCATTATTGCCAATTTTGCATTTAGCTCAAGCCGAATTTGGTGGGTGGTTAAGTCCAGAAACAATGGATTACGTTGCATCAATATTAAATATTAAACCAGTTGAAGTGTTTGAAGTTGCATCGTTTTACACAATGTATAATTTAAAACCAGTTGGTAAATGTGTTTTAGAAGTTTGCCAAACTAGCTCTTGTTGGTTAAATGGTGCAGAAGATATTGTAAAATACATTGAGAAAAAATTAAATATCAAAGTTGGTGAAACAACTAAAGACGGAATGTTTACTTTAAAAGTAGCAGAGTGTTTAGGATCTTGCGGAACTGCTCCAATGTTGCAATGCGGAGCATCTTACCACGAAAACTTAACATACGAAAAAGTAGATGCTATTTTGGAAACATATAAAACCGAAGGTAAATTAAGAAGTTATACTGATTTAGATTATAAAAACACACTATAAAAAATAAATCCAACTCCCCTCTCTTTTGGAGAGGGGCTGGGGGTGAGGCTTATGGGAAGAAAATTATTAATACATAACGAAACAGTACCTAACATTCATACGTTGGAGGTATATCGTGCACATGGAGGTTATGCATCTGTTGAAAAGGCATTAAAAACTATGCAACCAGATCAAATTACTGATGAAGTAAAAAAATCAGGCTTGCGTGGTCGTGGTGGCGCTGGTTTCCCTACTGGAATGAAATGGAGTTTTTTAGCAAAACCAGAAGGTGTTCCTCGTTACTTAGTTTGTAATGCAGACGAATCAGAACCAGGTACTTTTAAAGATCGTTATTTAATGGAGAAAATTCCTCATGCTTTAATTGAAGGAATGATTACTTCTTCTTATGCATTAGGCGCAAAACAATCTTATATTTATATACGTGGTGAATATTTTTATGTAGCTCGTATTTTAGAAACAGCTATTGCAGAAGCATATGCAGCTGGTTTATTAGGAAAAAATATTTTAGGTACAGATTATTCATTAGACCTATCAGTGCAAGTTGGTGGTGGAGCTTATATTTGTGGCGAAGAAACAGCACTATTAGAATCATTAGAAGGTAAACGTGGTAATCCTCGTATTAAACCTCCTTTCCCTGCAGTTGCTGGTTTATGGGGTTGCCCTACAGTTGTAAATAATGTTGAAACAATTGCTGCTGTTGTTCCAATTGTAAATATGGGTGGAGAAGAGTATGCGAAAATTGGTGTTGGAAAATCTACAGGTACAAAATTAATTTCAGCATCTGGACACATTAATAAACCTGGAGTTTATGAGATTGAATTAGGAATTACAGTTGAAGAATTTATTTATAGCGAAGAGTATTGTGGTGGAATACGTAATGGTAAAAAATTAAAAGCAGTTGTTGCTGGTGGTTCTTCGGTTCCAATTTTACCTACCGAACTTATTTTAAAAACAGCTAAAGGCGAACCTCGTTTAATGACTTACGAAAGCCTTTCTGATGGAGGATTTTTAACAGGTACTATGTTGGGTTCTGGTGGTTTTATTGCTATGGATGAAGATACAAGCATCGTTAAAAATTTATTTACTTTCTCGCGTTTTTACCATCATGAATCTTGTGGTCAATGTTCTCCATGCCGCGAAGGAACAGGTTGGATTGAAAAAATATTGAAAAAATTTATGGATGGTACGGCTAATGAAAGCGATGTTGATTTATTGTGGGATGTGCAAAGTAAAATTGAAGGTAAAACAATTTGTCCTTTAGGTGAAGCTGCTGCATGGCCTGTAGCTGCTGCAATTCGTCATTTTAAACATGAGTTTATTGAAATTGCTCAAAAGAAAAAATTTGTTGATGTGAGTCATTACGATAGATTAAATAAATTGGTAAAAGCATAATAAATGAAGTTTTTTTTATTCATATTTATATTTTTGACATGTGCAATAACAGCTCAAACAAAGCCTGTTAAGAAATTGTCGCCTGTTAAAGATAAAAATACCATTACTCAAAAAGAAGATACTATTTTTGGAGTAGTAGGAATGGATATTAAAGAGGACGAAGTTGTTGCGCCTAATGCCCCAGTTGTTGAGCAAGCAAATCAAAGTGAAATTTTTGCAGTTGTTGAAGAAATGCCTGAATATCCAGGTGGGCAAGATGAACTAAAAAAGGATTTAGTTTTGGCAATGAAGCACACAGAGCAAACTAAAACAGCTATAGGAAAATGCTTTGTGAAATTCACTGTAGATAAAACGGGTGCTATTAAAGATGTTGTTATACTCAAAGGAATTTCTGGTTGTACGGATTGTAATAAAGTTGCAATAGATGCTATTATGAAATTAAAAAATTTTAAGCCAGGGAAACAAAATGGGAATCCTGTTAATGTAGCATTTAACATTCCCATTAAATTTAATTAATAATGAAAAAAATATACTATATAATTTTAATTGCTTTTACTGCTAGTTTAGTAAATGCACAAACTGCATGTTATACAGCATCAAATAGTATATCTTTTACATTTAGTGGACACACTTATAAAATTATAAAAGAACTTAAGAACTGGAGTAATGCAGCTACTTGTGCAGTGAGCGATGGTGGTTATTTAGTTGAAATTGGTAGTTCTGGTGAACAAACGGCAATTTACAATGCCATTACTAGTTCTGGTATTTCTACAACATATCATGCAATTGCCGATGGTGGTGGTACTTCATATATTTGGATTGGTGCATCTGATATTACAGCAGAAGGTACTTGGTTATGGGATGGAAATAATGATGGTGTTGGCACAAATTTTTGGAATGGACAAGGTGCAGCAGGAACTGGAATTGGTAGTATAGTTGGTGGTGCTTATAATAATTGGGGATCTACAAGTGGTGTGGGTGCTAATAATGAACCTGATGATTATGTGTCTAACCAAGATGCTGCTGCTATTGCTTTGGCCGGATGGCCTTCTGGTAGTTCTTTTTTAGGAGCTCCTGGTCAGTGGAATGATATTGATAAAACAAATACAAATTATTACATCATTGAATACAATTCAATTTTCACATCTTTAATTGAAAATGATACTAAAAATACAGTTGTAATATTTCCTAATCCAACAAAAAATTCAGTTGAGATTAAATCAAATAATGAAATAAAAGAAATGGTATTATTAACAATAGATGGTAAACAAATCAAAGCGTTGCAATCCACTAAAACAATAGATTTATCTAACTTTAGCAAAGGAATTTATTTTTTACAAATTACTACAATTGATAATAAAATAATAACCAAAAAAATTATTAAAGAGTAAACGTGAAGTTTTTAGTATACATATTCATTGTTTTAGTTTCTAAAGTTTCTTTGGGGCAAGGTAGTATTAATGATACTATATGGTTTGATTCTGACTGGAAAGAAATCTCTAAAAAGTATGCTAAATTTTATAGAGTAATTTCAAAATTAGAAAAAGGATATTTAGTGAAAGATTTTTATTTAAGTGGAGAACCTCAAATGATTGGAGCTGCAAGTTCAATTAGCCCAGAACTAATTCTTGAAGGACTAACCTATTATTATTCGGAAAATAAAAGAATCACATCAAAAGGTAGTTTTAAAAATAATAAACAACTTGGTAGATGGGTAGATTTTCCAGAAGGTCAAAATGATTCTATTGTATATATAATACATGATGATGGGCATAAAGAATATTTACATATTCTGCAAAGAGCCTCAGATGGTGTTTACACAATGGTAGATGAAATGCCAGAATATCCGGGAGGAGTTAATGAAATGGTTGATTTTAATAAAAAAAACATTAAATATCCAAAAGAAGCAAGAAAAAAGGGGTGGAAAGGAAAAGTTTTTTTGAGTTTTGACATTAATGAAAATGGAAATTTAATTGATGCAAGGATTGTGAAATCTTCTGGCCATGAAATCCTCGATAATGAAGCTTTGCGAGTGGTTAAATTAATGCCAAAATGGAAACCTGGAAAACAAAATGATGAATATGTTAAAGTTAGAATTACAATTCCTTTTAATTTTACATTAATTGATTAACTAAATAAAATATTGAACAAATAGAATGAAAGTAACAATAGACGGAATAGAAATAGATGTACCAAAAGGTACTACTATACTTGAAGCAGCTCGAATGATTGGTCCGGAGGTAGCTCCACCAACCATGTGCTATTACTCAAAGCTTAAAACAAGTGGCGGTTATTGCCGTACTTGTATTGTAAAAGTTACACAAGGTAGTACTGCAAATCCTACTCCAATGCCTAAACCTGTTGCGGCTTGCCGTACAGAGGTTATGGATGGCATGGTTGTAGAAAATACTATTAATAAAGATGTGCTAGAAGCACGTAAAGGTGTGGTTGAATTTTTATTAATGAATCACCCTCTTGATTGCCCTATTTGTGATCAAGCTGGTGAATGCCATTTACAAGATTTAGGTTACGAACATGGTGCGGCTACTACTCGTTATGAATTTCCTCGTAGAGAATTTGAAAAAATTGATATTGGTAAATATGTGCAATTGCATATGACACGTTGTATTATGTGTTTCCGTTGTGTAAAAGTTGCAGATCAATTAACTGATAATCGCGTTCATGGTATGATACATAGAGGCGATGCTTCAGAAATTTCAACGTACATCGAAAACGTTATAGAAAATGAAATGTCGGGTAATGTAATTGATGTTTGTCCTGTTGGTGCATTAACAGACAAAACGTTCCGTTTTAAATCTCGTGTTTGGTTTACTAAACCTGTTGATGCAAGTTGCGAATGCAAAA
>CALMMX010000308.1 GCA_937868545.1 uncultured Bacteroidota bacterium | reverse complement strand
CATATATCTTATTCCACTCATCGCTTTCGTTGGCGGTTACAACCAAGCGTTCATCGCTGGAGCCACCAATAATTCCAATATTAAATGGTTGATTGCATTTGTAATTTAATTCTAAATAAACTGATGTTCCACCAGCAGGTAAATACATAGAAGTAGTAGTTTTAAGTATAGCATCTGGGTTAATATCTGTCATTGTTATAAAAACCGATTTACCAGTTCCTCCATAAACTTTTAATGGGTCTGAAATTAAGTAATAGGGGTTAGCTCCTATTGATAAATATTTAACACCTAAAGTACTATCAAAATTTTCTAAAGCTTGTGCTGGGAAAATTGCATAAGTAGCATAATTAAATTCAGGTGAAAAAGTATAAGTTAGACCAGGTTCAAAATTTTGATAAATGGTTTGAGGCTGATAAAAGTCGTACGGAACTCTAGTAGCAGAAATACCATTATTTTTAATACCCGCAAAAAAAGTAATTTTATGATTACCTTCTCCAATTACTGGCATAATACCTCCAACAGGAAACGCGCCTTTAAAATCATCATCAACATAGTACCATATATCTGTAATTTTACTACTATTACTACCTTGAGTTGAGCTAGTAGTTTTAATAGTTGGATTATTTACAACCATAAATGCAGATGCTGGAGCCTTTAAATTTGATTTTTTGCAAGATCCAAATGCAAGTAAAATACCCAGAAACATAAAAAAATGTAGATTTTTTATCATAATTAGTATTAAAACGTAAAGATAAAGGTACTTATTGTACCAACATAATAAATATTAGTTTTATTTCTGAATTTAAGTATGTGTATAATATAAATCATGATTTTGTAGGTTATTATGTAGCTTCTTATTATTCAGTTGAAATTCAATAATATAATTTGTATTAAATAAACATATTAAACATTGATTGTTAAAAATGAGGTTTAATTTGGTTTTAGTAGAACTAATTATTGGTTAAATTTATAACATGTTATTTAGTAAAGAGAATGAGTACCTTTTTCAAGGTAAGAGAAAGAGATTAGTAGAACAATTAAAGGAAAAAGGTATTAGTAGTAATAGCGTATTAAATGCAATACTAAAAATACCTCGTCACATGTTTTTTGATCAAACTACTGAGAGACCAGCATTACTAGATCATGCATATTCTGATAAGGCTCTAAAAATTGGTGCTGGGCAAACCATATCACATCCATTTACTGTAGCATTTCAATCAGAAAAGCTTAATATTGAAAAAGGCGACAAAATATTGGAAATTGGAACGGGTTGTGGGTACCAAACTGCCGTTTTGTTAGAAATGGGAGCAAAAGTATACTCAATTGAGCGCCAAAAAGAACTTTATGACAAAACTAAGGTATTTTTACCCGCGCTTGGTTATAAAGGAGCTAGATTAGTTTATGGGGATGGTTATAAAGGTTTACCGCAATATGCACCCTATGATAAAATTATTGTAACTGCCGCCGCTCCATATATACCGGAGGACTTATTGGCACAGTTAAAAGTAGGCGGATTATTGATTATTCCTTTAGGAGAGGGCGAAGAGCAAGTTATGAACCTAATTGAAAAAAAATCTGGCACGGAGTTTGAAAAGCACACATTCGGAAAATTTAAATTTGTTCCGATGTTGCAAAACAAGGCCAATTAAAAACATGACAAAAGTTTTAAATAATATTAACAAATATATGTTTACAATTGGTTTAGATGTAGTACCTTTGCACTCGAAAATAAATAACTAAATTTGTACAAGATTATTAAAACACAAAACAATAACAAATAAAACAAACAAAAAAACAACAACTATGAAAAAATCAATCGCTCTAGTAGCTTTAGCATTTGGTGTAACCTCTGCTTTTGCTCAAGATTTAACTTCAAAAAAAGGTGAACCAATTTTACCAGAAGCTGGTGACTACATGATTGGAATTGATGCAAATCCATTCTTAAACTACGCAGGTAACTTCTTCGGAAAAAATGATTTAGCTGGTGCAGGTAATGTTGCTCCAACTTGGAATTTCTTAAACAATGGTGTTAATGGTACTAACATGATTGTTGGTAAATACTTTAAAGATGCAAATACTGCTTACCGTGTTGGTATTCGTTTAGGTATTAATAACCAAACAACTAAATCAGAAATCGCTGATTTATCTTCTACAGCTCCAACTTTCCCAACTCTTCCTACAATGAAAGAAGATGTATACAAAAATAGCAACAAAGCTATTGGTATTACAGTTGGTTTAGAAAAACGTAAAGGTAAAACTCGTTTACAAGGTTTTTACGGTGCTGATTTCATGTTATGGGGTTCTTCTCAAAAAGAAAAATACACATACGGAAATACAATTGACGTAAATTCTACTACAGGTTTAGCAGTAGTTTCTGCAGCTAACACAACTAACTTTGGTTCTAACTTAACTACAATTGCTGGTTCAGGTGCAACTTCAGGTCGTGTTACTGAAAAGAAAACTGGTAACGGTTTAGGAATTGGTTTACGTGCATTTATTGGTGCTGAATACTTCATTTTACCAAAAATTTCTATTGGTGGTGAATTCGGTTGGGGTATTGGATTTATGACTGGTGGAAAAACTAGTACTACAGTTCAATCTTCTCAAGCTGGTGCTCCAAACTTATTAGGTGATATCACTAAAGAAGTTAAAAATGGTGCTAGCTTTGCTTTAGATACAGATTTAAATAATTCTACTACAGGATCTATTTTAGCTCCATCTGCATCTTTACGTTTAAACTTACATTTCTAGTCTTAACTTAGAATAGTAAATACTAAAAGCCCTACAGAAATGTAGGGCTTTTTTTATGTTTAAAAATTTATCTTGATTATTTTAAATGCAATATTAATTTATTTAAAATAGCATTGCAATTGTACTACTCAATTAACAATCAATTTGTGGGTTAATTTACAATACTCAAATTGATGTTTACCTTTTTAAAGGTTATCTTTGTACCATTAAAATTAATAATATGAACCAATCAAATACAGTACGATTTAATAATGCAAATCGTTCATTTTACCTAACTGCAAAAAAAAGAGTAGACGAGTACTTTAAAGCTAATAACATTTCAAGATATGGTAATTATAATATGGTTATAAAATCCATATTTATGTTTACTTTATATTTTACACCTTTTGTATTATTACTTACTAATGTTTTTGAGAGCTATTGGCTTCATTCATTAATGTGGATATTAATGGGATTTGGTATGAGTGGAATTGGATTATCAATTATGCATGATGCCAACCACGGATCATATTCAAGAAACGCGACATTTAATGCTATTATGTGCCGTAGTATGAATTTTGTTGGAGGTAGTTCTTTAAATTGGCAATTACAACACAATGTGTTACATCATACTTACACTAATATCGAAGGTCATGATGAAGATATTTCATCTATTGGGCTTTTAAGATTTTCGCCTCATACGCCTTTAAAAAAAGTACATAAGTTGCAATTTTTATATGCATGGTTTTTTTATGGTTTAATGACGATCATGTGGGCAACTACTAAAGATTTTCAACAATTAGTACGTTACAGTAAAATGGGCATGTTAGAACAAAGAAAAACAAC
>CALMMX010000307.1 GCA_937868545.1 uncultured Bacteroidota bacterium | reverse complement strand
GTGAAATTGCAACTACTGGTACAAACTTAATTGCTAACTACCACTTTAATCAAGGAGTAAATGCTGCACCAAATCCTACTGTTACAACTTTAACAGATGCGTCAGGTAGTGCTTATACTGGTACACTTACCAACATTGCTTTAACAGGTACTGTTTCTAACTGGGTAGCTCCTGGTGCTGTTACATCTGGTAGCACTGTTACTGCTTATGTAGGTCCAACTGTTGCTATTACAGGTGTAAGTTCTATTTGCTCTGGTTCATCAACTACTTTAACTGCAAGTGGTAGCGTTTCATCTTATACTTGGACTGCAGGACCAACCACAGCAACAAATGTAGTTTCTCCAACAGCAAATACTACATACTCAGTAGTTGGTACAAACACTTTAGGTTGTGTTTCTAACATGGCAATAAAAACTGTAACAGTAAATGCTTTACCTACAGTATCTGTAACTAGCGGCGCAATTTGTACTGGTTCTAGTTATACAATGGTTCCAACTGGCGCTAGTACTTATACTTTTTCAAGTGGAAGTGCAGTTGTTAGTCCAACTAGTACAAGTTCATATTCAGTTACTGGTACAAGTACAGCTGGTTGTGTAAGTTCGCTTGCAACTGTTGCTACTATTACAGTTAATGCTTTACCAACAGTAACAGCAAGTACTTCTAATACAATAATATGTACTGGTGCTACTGCAACAATTACTCCAGCTGGTGCTGCATCATATACATTATTCCCTGGTGGAACTACTGGAACTAGCTTCTCAGTAAACCCTACTAGTACTATTACTTATACTGTTTACGGTACAAATGCTAGTGGCTGTAGTAATGTTACAACTCTTACACAAAATGTTAGTACTTGTACAGATATTAATAATCTAACATTATCTACTAATGAGTTTAATATATACCCTAACCCAAGTGTTGGAATATTTAATGTGGATGTTACTGCAACTTCTGTAATTACTATTTACAATGCGTTAGGTGCAATAGTTTTAAATTCAAATTTAGAAACTGGTTCACATCAATTAGATTTAACAAATCAAACATCAGGTGTTTACTTTGCAAAAATAATTAGCAATGGTAAAGCACAAACTGTTAGGTTAATTAAAAACTAATTTTGTTTTAAATTATAAAAGAGACTGTCTCAAAAGGGCAGTCTCTTTTTTTGTTTATTATTTTTTACTATTCAAAGATTACCACGTCGTTCACTTCGACAAGCTCAGTGAACCGCCTTCTCGCTATAACGAAAACACAATTTTTATTCAAGCGTCATTGCGAGGCACGAAGCAATCTTTTGGTTTAACACTAATATTAAATATTTTTCCAAGTCGACAGATTGCTTCACTACGTTCGCAATGACGATTAATGAGAACAAAGTAAATGCAAGTAACAAATCAACCTTAAGAAACGTCATTGCGAGTGAAACAAAGTGTAGCGAAGCAATCTCTTACTATTCAAAGATTGCCACGTTGTTCACTTCGACAAGCTCAGTGAACCGCCTTCTCGCAATGACAACAAAATCAATACACTTCAATCTTCTTAATTATGAAAGTGTTTTTGAATTCAATTTTTAAAAAATAAAAACCTGGCGTTTGATTCATTACACTTATTTCTGAATGATTTGTCTCATTACATTTTTCACCCAGTAAATTATACACTTGCATTGAAATAATGGGCTCTATAGAATGCACTTTTAAAGTTTGATTATTCCTTACAGGATTGGGAAACACGGTTGTAGCCCCTTCCAACTTTTGAACTTCATTTAAACCAATAATTGAATTTTGATGAATAACACCAATGGCATCCAAATCAAATCCCGAACTACCAAAAGGTGTTGGCCATGGCTCATTTACTTTATTATTGTGGCTATCACGTGTAGCATATAAATTATTTATAGAGCCTACCACATCTATAATTTTTACATGAGATACTTTACTCTTGTTTAACAACGCATGGTTGGGCACATCATTTAAATCGAAGGGTGTGCCGTAACCTGCTTGGTATTTACCAGCAAAGTTATGTATCTGTGTTGCATCGGTAGAATCAAAACTTGCTACTTGCTCACTTGTATCTATTAACGAATGGCAAGGAATTCTAAAATAATTTACACCATCGCTACTAACTTCTACAAATGCTAATTCTAAAAACAAGCCATCAAAACTATTTTCAAAAACAGCAAAGTCGGGGCCATCACCATCATTTATTGGAAACTGAAACTGACAAATGGCTATGCCACCATCCCCTAAACTTACAACACCATTGCTTAATGGAGTACCTAACACTTCAGAACTATCGCCAACATTAGCAAAGCCCAAACTCGTATTTGAAATATCTTGCAAACCTCTTATTACTTTGCAAGTACTTACCCAATTTACAAAAGCAGAACTATCTTTATGCATGGCCGTTGTTCCAGCAAAACCAGCAGGAGGAGCAAATACTTGTGATTGTAATTGATTGTGTAATAAGATGCTTAGGAGTATGTATAAAAACATACTTATTCTATATTTACTTTTTTTCATAATTGTTTAGTATTGTTTACTTCGGTTAAACACTTAATACATAAACAGCCATTATATAATTTTTTAATTACAGCTTCTGTTTCTTTAGATAAAACAATACTATTACACTGACAATTATTTATGTCATTTGCCTTACACTCAAAAGGAGCATTACAGCGTTTGCAGTATGTAGTTTCAATCCTGTTCATAGTACACAACTTTTTTCGCGAAAGTTATCGTGTTTTATTTTTTGGCAGGTCTCCTGACTTGTTCTTTTAATTTTTGAACCTTCTCGTTAAACAGATTAACAATGGTATACTCAAAAACCTTATAAACTCACAGTTGCGCGACAGTTAAGGATTCACACCTTATTCCCGTTAACCCAGATTATTCAATACAACTTCTACTACGAGTTAAAATATCTTCAAAATCTGACGCTTCGCAACTTTTGTTCCTTCAACATAACTGTTACTATGTTTCAGTCTCAAAAGTTCAGATTTTATCGTTATTTTAACTCTCATAACGAATTCTATTGAATAAGCTGGGTTTTAATTCTGGTATTACCCAAAAACCAACGAGGTAAATTTAAGAAAAATAATGAATTACCTATTCAACTATACTCACTTTTTTAACATAGTTGTTTCCTAAGTTAGATAATATATGAACCATGTAAACACCTTTACTGTAGTTTTTCAAATTAATTTCTGTTTTTACTGAAACATCATTTAACTCAATAATTAAATTACCCAACAAATCATAAACTCTTAATGAAAGAATTTCGTTTTCAATTGTTTTTTTTGCTTCAACACTAAAAATACCTGTTGAAGGGTTTGGTGTAATTTTAACTTCGTTTTTATCTATTTGATTGATTGTTTCACTAGTTTCTAATTCATCTGGTAAATAAGGATAATTACCTACATTAGATTTTGGATACTCTACGTAATGCAACGGAATATCATTCATAGCATCGCCTTCATAATCATTACTCATATTATTATCTGTACTATCTTTAGCAGTGCGCATGCCACTTGTATAATCATCCACTCCACAAACATAGCGTTTTATATAAGCGTGAAAAGTACTTCCTGCCTCAACTTGAAAGCCAGGTTGTAATGCAATTTCTTTTCCTGCTCGGTATGTAACATTAGAAGGAACTGTATTAACTGGTGCTAATGGTGAAGTTGCTGCATAGATATGTGCAGTAGATTTTAAATATTGAAAGACTTTAACATTACCTAATTGATGATTCCCATCTGTATTATTAACACCTAGAGTTATTCCTACAAAACCTAATATAATTTTTTTTGGCCAAATAGAGTTATCTTCATTATCCATAAAATTATAAGCGTTTTTATATGCAGCATCTTCAGTAATACTTGGTTTATCATCTTGTTGGTTCAAATACTCGTAATATAAATTGTGTAAAAGCATATAGTCTACACCAGGGTAGTTGCCAGGAAAGGGTTTCATTGATCCTCTAGAATCAGGGTGTTCCATTCTATCTTGTGATGACCACTCATATCCCGCGTCATCAAAAGTTGATCCAGTGTAAAGGGGGAATTCTCCAGAAAGATGATTAAAGTTATATGGACCTTCGCAAGGTGCAGAATTAATAGGATTTGCATATACACCTTTTGATTTAGTTAAATTCCCATTCTCATGTAAAACCATTCTTAACAAATCTGCCCATTCCAAATTATATGCTGCTGTATTTAATTGCATAATAATCCA
This sequence comes from uncultured Bacteroidota bacterium, assembly GCA_937868545.1. Lineage (GTDB taxonomy): Bacteria > Bacteroidota > Bacteroidia > B-17B0 > Aurantibacillaceae > UBA4416. The sequence continues at coordinate 15,802 of CALMMX010000307.1, read as the reverse complement.
AGCAGGTAACATATTTGTTCCAACATTACTACCCGCTTGGCAATTTGCTAAAAAAACTGCTGCATCTTGTCCAGTTGAATACAAAGCCCCAAATGGCAAGTAGAATTGCATATTTTGATAAACAGATCTGTTTGATTGAGCTACAAAATCTGAATAGGCTATACATGGCGGTAGGCTCCAGGGAAAATCACGATTAATGTGGCAAATCATTCTTGTTACAGGATAGGAAAATGGCGGTAATATACCTAAATCTTCAGAATTGTGAGTTCCATCAGGGTATTCCATTCGCCAATCCGACACAATACTCCCAAATAAATTTCCCCTTAAATAAGGATGGCAACGGTTAGCAATGTTTCTAACCTCTTGCTTAATATCATATTCGTAATCTTGAAATTGTTGTTTCACACCGTTTTCATAATAATACGTGCCATCTGGAATGTATTTATTAATAAACATTAAGGCAACAAACATACTAAAGTACTTGTCTTGCGGACAGGTCATACGGTTTAATTTTTTTGGTTCTGGAAGATCAGGCCTGAACCCAATAAATGAGCTAAACTGATTATCATTATCTAAATTTGATATATGATTTAAGCCTGTAAAGCTTTTGTATGTGTTTAATGGATTTGGTAAACTTGTACTGCTACCATTATAACCTGCTTCTAATAACTCATAATTATAATGACTCAAATTATTTTGTATAAAACTAAGTGGCATATCTTCTCTTAACATAAATCCATTTAAATATGCAGTTTCTGGGTATGGAGTCATGTTATCATTTAATGGAGGACTACTTTGAAAAAACCAGTCAGCTCTTGAATCTAATCTATTAAGTGTTTTTATCAGATAAAATATTTCCTTAATGGTTTCATCTGTATTTTGATTATTTCGTGTAAGTAATTTATACTCTAAGGCTAAGGCAGATAAATACTGATTAGTAATATCTATTTGATCTGCACCAACTTTTGCAGTTACATCATTCCGTCCTTGATTGCGTTCTGCCAAAACAATACAATTTCCTTGACCCCCTCCAACCTTCATAAAATCATTAATCATGCGTGTACGATAAAACCAATAGCGACGATGGGCTCTTTGATTCTCATCAATTGTTAAGGGTTGAGATTTAATAATATCACAAAACGATATTAATAAAACAATACATGAAAATGTTTTAATTTTACACATAAGTTAATTGTTTAATATTATTTTATAATTATTGCCATTTGTTTTTGATGCAATAATAAATTCATTTGATTTCAACTTTAAAATTTCCCATTCTGCATATATTTCTAACACTTGAGGTTTGAAAATATTTCTTTCGCAAACACTTGAATAACACTGAGAATACTTTATGTTACTGAAGCTTCCACCAGCAAAATAAATCTTCTGTTTAATCTTTGGGTCTTTTAATCCTTTTGTAAATGAAACAGAAAAACCATAGACCTTTGTGCGAATTACATTATCACTCCCTGGTCCATTTTTAAATGTAATTAAATCATTCTCAAAAGATGTATATCCATTACCTGGTGTAATGAACATAGTAGAGTCAATGCCATTAACTTCGTATTTTTTTAAATGCCACGTTTTACTCGATCCAGTTTTGTGTCCCCCAAACAAATGTCTCATTGCCAAATTACTCCAACCTCCTTCTGGGTAGCGTTTGCAGGTTGTAAAACATAATGTAATTGCAACAAGTGGCACTATTAACTTTAGCGTTTTCATTTTATTTTTTCATTTAAAATTGTTTTCATAAAAGCATTTTCTTTTTCAATGGCTTCTAAACGTTTGTTTTGCTCAATTAAATATAAAGTTAATTCTTCTATTTTTTGTAGTAAAACAGTTTGTGTTTTTGCTACATCTATTCCATTACTTGTTTCTACATCATTAGCACTTGGTACATTTGGTAAATGTTTATTTGCCTGTATGTATGTCTCCACTTCTTTTAATGGCATCAGTTTATAGTTTTTATCAAAAACAAAATCTGCCCAATTTGTTATTAAAACAATTACCTCTTTACAAGCAATTTTACCATCTACAGTAAGCATGGCGTTTGAATGTGGACCTGTAGTAACTGTTTTTGGCCCTATGTGTGTTGCACCATTATCTTTTATCTTAAAAACAGAACTATTTACTGAATTATCTATATTAAAAACTGTAGTTTGTCCTGTCTTTCCTTTAATATTTAATGCAGTGTTTTGTCGTGTAGGGAATCCAATTTCAACAAAATTACCAAAGTAAGTTACACCACCATTTGGTCCTGTGTTAATACCTGTGTTACGCCCACACCAAAAATTTATTAATAATTCATTTTTTCCTAATCCGTTTTGGTCAGTACCTTGCACTTCAATATGTCCATAACCATTCCATGGTGTATTGTACATTTCTGTTGTAGCATTTACTAAACCATTTATACTGTATGCTCGATAAACACCATTAAAATTATTTAACGCCATAATTGAACCTGGAACACCTGGTATTGAACATTCATAAAACGGCAAAGTTTTATTTGGGTGTGGAGTTATATCACCAATTTCATAAATGGCACCAAAAGTTGATGTAGCAGGTGTGTACTTTAGCCCATTTGTGTTGTCAAATAGCAACCCTTCTTTTGCAAACAATGAACCTTTCACATTTAAATTGCCTTTCAGTTTTACATCACCATCTACAATTAAATCCTTTTGTATATGGACTGTATCTTGTAATGTACTTTCGCCAGATGCATTTAGGTTACCTAAAGTATTAATATTATTAGTAACATTTAATGAATCATTAATTTTTAATGACCCTGTAACTGTTGATGTTGGTATTGTTTGAGCAGTTACAAACAAACTTGATAAAAATGAAATAGATAAAAGTAGTTTCTTCATAATATAGGATTTAAGACTTATATATTTAAAGATAAAAAACATTTTACTAAAAGTCAATACACAAATAACTTTTTTAAATAAAAAGTTGTATTTCTAATACACTGTTAAAATGAAATTAAAACTTGTAATAGCAAACTCACAAAAGAAATGTAGTGAATTAAAACGCGGAAATAATGAGTTTTTATATAAAAAAACGCTATTAAACAAACTGTTTACTTTATTTTAAAAATATAAAGAATGGATAATGAACTCATTTATAAAATTAGTAAAGTGCTTCATTATGATTTTTTAAAATAATATCACAATCAATTAATTTTAGACGAATTAACAAGATTAATTTCAGAACAAAACATAATTATTCAAGATAAAGAAATTACATAGCATAAACAATTTGTTGAAGATAAAATAAAGCAAAATTCATCCTAAAAAGTCAACCTATACTGCGGAATAACAAAAAACTTTAATTGGTAATCCGTTTTAATGGTTTGGGTATTTAAATCGTATTGCTGCTGAAAGATATTATTATGCTTAGTTACATTTTGAATATCCACACTAATTTCGTGCGTAAAACGTTTAGTATTTAATTTATAAGATGGTTTTATGTCAATTCTAAAATAAGGGTCGTACTGTGGTTGGTAGGCTTGTGAGCCATCTCGCACTTCGGTATTAGTAAAAATAGAAGCAGGTAAATCAATTGGAACATAACGTTTCCCTCCCGAATAGGTTGCTTTAATATCAAAGGCAATAATGTGTTTTTCCTTTATTTTAAACTCTTTTCCTGCCAAGGCATTAAATACATAATTCCCGTTAAAGGCGGTGTTTCTTATTACACCATCGCTTCCTTTGTATTTACTTTCAAATAACGATGCCGTTACTAAAAAGTAATAGCCTTTACTGTAAAATTTTTCGAGCGTTAGTTCAATTCCATAATTTGAACCTGTGCCATTGCTCAATAAACTATCCACGTTAGGGCTATTAAAATCGGCCCCTAAATTGGCTGCACTAAAATAATCTGGTCGCGAACGAACTGGTATTTTATATAAATACTGGTAATACAATTCGCTCTTAATTCTTACACTGTTAAACAAATTAATATCATAAGCCAACACAGCATGTGCAGCTTTTGTAAAATCTAAATTACGATTGGTTTCTTTTACATTTCCATTACCCAAATTGGCGGTAGCAAAATAAATATACAGTGGCTGAACTTGGCTATGCAAGCCTGCTCCCAAACTAACAGATTGTTTTTTATTAATTTCATACTTTAAACCCAAGCGAGGCTCTGGAGATTGAGAATTATTTAAAAATAAATATTGATAGGTAAACCCAGTATTTAAATAAAGTTTCTCTGTAAAATTATGTTTCCATTGTATAAAGCCTCTGCATAAGTTTGTGTTACCTGTGTAGTTTCGCAAAGTTACAAAACCCGTTCCGTAGCTATCAATACTATCTACAAACGAGGTATGGTAAAAATCTAAATATACGCCTGCATTAAAAAAGTTTTTAGAATTTATTTTTTTGTTATAAGTAATATTACAAATTACTTTATTTGTAAAAGAAATGTTTCTATACTCTGGTCTAACGGTTTCGGGCTTGGTAGTTGTATCTACTCTATCTGCAGTAATTAAATTATATTGTCCGGATACACCAATATTAGTTTTTATATAAGAACTTGAGTTTATTAAATAGGTGTGAGAAACCCCACCAGCGCCTACATTGGATCTAAAAAACATATTACGTCCACTATAACCATACAGGTTATTATCTTTAGATTGTTGTTTTTGTAATAACTCCGAAAAGCTCAAACCACCAATTCCCCAAACACTAAATTTACCAGCTCGCTTTGTAGGTAAATCAATTTTAAAAGATAAATCCTGATATTGAGGTACCGCGCTTCCTGTTCCAAAATCAATGCCCAAGTATTTAAAAACAGATAAGGTTGAATAACGGTAATTTACCATGTAAGAGGCATTTTTCTTTTTCTTACTAAAAGGTCCTTCCGCACCTAGCTCAAAGCCATTAAAACCAATCATTGCCAAGAATTCATTTTTTTCATTATTGCCCGATCTCATTTTTAAATCGAACACACCCGCTGTTGCATTTCCATAATCTGCAGGAAAAGCACTACTCATAAAATCAGAATTATCTAAGGTGTTATTATTTAAAATAGAAATTGGTCCACCCGAAGAACCCATAGAACCAAAGTGATTAGGGTTTGGAATATCTAATCCATTTAAACGCCACAATACACCCAATGGCGAATTACCACGTATGATGATATCATTTCTACTATCATTTGCACCACTTACACCTGCAAAGTTAGCTGCCATACGTGCAGGGTCTCCTCTACTTCCAGCATACCTGCCTGCTTCTTCGGTGCTAAACACACGCGAACTAACAGTAGCCATTTTATTATTACTTTTTGTTTTATCAATTTCGGCAGTAATAGTAACTTCTTCGCCTTGCATCACGTTTTCCTCAATCTCCACATTCATTACAATTTCCTTTCCACTGGTGAGTATAACGGTTTGTACCTTTTCTTTATATCCAATTAACGAAATTTTAATTTGCTTCCTTCCAAGAGGCACGCTATCAAATCTAAATTTTCCGTTTTCGTTTGTACCAGTAGCTAATAATGGGCTTGTGTTTAAAATGCTAATTACAGCACCAGGTAGCACACCTTGAGTTTGTTTATCAATAACGGTTCCACGAATAGTTTGTGTTAACTCTTGCGAAAAGCTTTGTAAGCTCATTAAAACTATAAATACACTAATAAACTGCTTCATATTATAAATATTCTAATTTAAGTTCATCAATTTTTTTGAGTTTGTCTTCACACTCTTCACTTTTAGATTTTCTAATGTTAAAAGTAATCTCACAATCTGTATCAAACTGTTGGTTGCTAATATTACAATCAAATTGTTTCAAAAGTTTCATCACATCGTTTAACTGTAAATAAGGGAATTTTACCGTGTAATAAAATTGAATTTGTTTTTCAATGATTGTAGAAATTTTTAAAACCTCCTGTGCCGATGTTTTATAGGCATTTATTAAACCACTCACACCAAGCAAAGTGCCACCAAAATAACGAACTACAACTACTAATACATTAGTTAAATCGTTAGATTGTATTTGTCCTAAAATAGGTTTTCCGGCTGTATAAGAAGGTTCTCCATCATCATTTGCTCTAAAATTTTGTTTTGCTGGTCCTAAAACATAGGCGTAACAATGATGGTTTGCAGTAGGATGTTCTTTTTTAAAACCAACAAGAATATCCTTTATTTGTTTTTCGGTTTCAACAGGAAATGAGTAGGCTAAAAATTTACTACCCTTATCTTTATAGATAATTTGCTGCGGCGCATCAATGGTAAAATATGTATCGCTAAATAACAAAAAAACTAGTTAGGATAATGTCTGTTAATTAAACATGGAAATCGGTATGGGCAAGGCTTGTACTCTAAATTATTAACTACAGTAATGGTTTTAGCAACTGTAATTTTTAAATCAGGCTTGGCCCATTCTTCTGCCAAGCAATCCATTTTCATATTGCTTTCTTGTTCACCATTAGGTAATTTTTTATAAAATTTCCATGGCTCAAAAAAACTGTAAGTTCCTAGAGCTCTTTTAGTAATTAAAAAACCATTTTTATCTGTAGTTACAGTATCTATCTTATTTTTATCCGAAACACAAATAAGTTTTCGACAAGAATAAGGAACTGGAATTTTTTGTTGAGCTTCCATTTCGGCAGTAGGTTTAATGCCACCGCAGTAGGCAACAATTTGCGCTATTTTAACTTTTACTTTCTTGGTTTGAGAAAAGCCATTTATAAATGTTACACATAATAGTGCTAAAAATAAATTTTTCATAGTATATTTTTTATGGTGTTGATAATGATACAGGTAAAATTTTTCCGTTATAATACGTATGGCCTTTTGTTGTAAAATCAAAAATATAGTCGGCCATTTGTTGGGGTTGTAATGGTGCAATGTAGCCAGGGAAGGCTTCTGCCAACATTTCTGTTTGAACGGCTCCTAGTGCTAAACAATTTACTGCAATGTTTTTCTCTTTAAATTCTTCGGCCATGCACTCCGTTAAACCCACTACAGCCGCTTTTGAAGAGCTATAAGAAGATAAGCCAGCAAACTTAACACTGCCCTGAAAACCACCTATGCTACTAATATTTACGATGTGAGCCTTTGTGGTTTTTCCCATTAGGCTAAGCAATTGCTGCGAAACATAAAAGGGAGCAAATACATTTACTTGGTATGTTTTTTCTAAATCAGAATATAAAATATCTTCAAAAGGCTTATTTACCAATGAACCAGCATTGTTAACCAAAAAATCAATGCTTTGAAATTTTTCTTTAATGGAAAACATAGCTTTATCTATGCTGATTTTAGAACTTAAATCGGTAGAAATAACCAATAAATTTTTATGTGCTAATGCATTCAAACTTTCTGTTTGTCGGGTTAAAGCCACCACATTGTAATTAGCATTTAAAAACAACTTAGTAAGTTCAAATCCTATTCCTCTGCTTGCACCTGTAATTACAACTGTCATAAGTGATATTAATAATTTATAACCTGTTCTACAATTTCTTTAGGCAACTCTCTTTCGCCATATTGTTGGTTGCGCAATTGAGGCTCAAAGCCAGCCTCTTTAATTGCATCTTGAATTGTTTTATAAGTAAAGCGATGTGGTGCACCAGCAACACTCACTACGTTCTCTTCAATCATAATACTACCAAAATCATTTGCACCTGCATGCAAACATATTTGAGCCGTTTGCTTACCAACTGTTAACCACGAAGCTTGTATGTTTTCAATGTTTGGCAACATAATTCTGCTAAGAGCCACCATTCTGATGTATTCATCGCTACTCACATTATTAGTAACGCCTTTCACTCTTTTTAATAATGTACCATCATCCTGAAAAGGCCATGCAATAAATGCTAAAAAGCCTTTTGCATCTTTTGGTTTTTCTGCTTGCACATCACGTATCCATACTAAATGTTCAAAACGCTCATAGATAGTTTCTATATGACCAAACATCATTGTTGCCGAAGTGGTAATGTTTAATTGATGACAAGCACGCATTACATCTAACCATTCTCTACCAGTACACTTACCTTTCGAAATTAAACGACGTACTCTGTCATTTAATATTTCGGCACCAGCACCAGGTAAACTATCCATCCCTGCATCTAACAAAGCTTTTAAAACTTCTGTGTGAGTAGATTTTTCGAGCTTAGTAATATGTGCAATTTCGGGCGGACCCAAAGCATGTAATTTTAAAGTTGGGTAAAGCGATTTTAATTCTTTAAATAAATTTACGTAGTAGCTTAATCCTAAATCGGGATGATGACCACCTTGCAATAATAACTGCTCACCACCTAACTGAAATGTTTCTTCTATTTTTTTCTTGTATGTTTCAATAGAGGTAATGTATGATTCAGCATGACCAGGGATTCTGTAAAAGTTACAAAACTTACAGTTAGCAATACAAACATTAGTAGTGTTTAAGTTTCTATCAATAATCCAAGTTACTTTATTTGAATTATGTTTTTTAATGTTGCGTATTTCATTAGCTACAAACATCAATTCAGATGTAGGAGCATTTTCGTATAAATACACGCCTTCTTCAATCGTTAAAAATTCAAGATTAAGGGCGCGATTTAATAAAGATTGAACATTCATGTTTGGTTCTTAAATATCAATCAAAAATAAGCATTTTATAAGAAAAGCGGGTGTTAATTTTCTTGATTTTAGTAATAAAAAGGGAAAACAAGATTCGTAAAATATTACCTATTTTTAGTTACTATAAGCTCAATCTGTAAAAATTTATAACTCTACTGCGATGAAATACAGAGGTTTTTAACGTTAATTTTCTATCTATACTATAAATAGTGTCTTTTAAAGAAGAGTAGACTTTAGCTTTTATTTCACTAATCCCACCTGTATTATCTGTATTCGCTTCATTAACTTGAAATTTTGTTGCTCCAATAAAAAGCTTTTTTTCAAATAAATTATACTTTGCATCACCTGTAAATTTTGAGTCTTTATGCTCAACTAAATCATATGTTCTATAAGTTCCATTTCCCTTAGCATCAATAATTAACCATGTAATGTATGAATCATCATTACTTACCCAGGTACCAACAATGTTTTTATCAGCTTTTATTGCATCTTTTTTTATACATGAATTAGTTAATATAACTAATAGAATTAGTGTCAAATAAAATCTCATATTGTAAATATAAAAAATTAAAATCGTTAATTACTCGATTTTAAAACCCAATATTTTTGGGTTAAAAATTTATACTTAACTTTAAACGTGCATAAATCAGCTTTTTTAACCTATTTTTTTAACAATAAAAAGAAATGTTTTTTTGGCATTTTAGCTATTGCTTTCTTTATTTGGTTTTTAAACTGTTTGCCTTCACCGTTGTTTAACAATCCCTATTCAAAAATTGTAAATGATTACAATGGAAAATTGCTTTCGGCAAAAATAGCAAGTGATGGGCAATGGCGGTTTCCACAAGGCGATTCTATAAACAGCAAATTTGCAAAATGCATAACTACTTTTGAAGACCAATATTTTTACTCACATCCTGGCATTAATCCCGCTTCTATTTGGAGAGCCTTACGTCAAAACATTAAAGCTAAAAAAGTAGTAAGTGGTGGAAGTACAATAACCATGCAGCTTGTGAGACTAATACGTAAAAATAAAAAACGTACTTACTTTGAAAAAGTAATTGAATTAGTTTGGGCTTTACGGTTAGAATTAACTCATTCAAAAAAAGAAATCTTAAATTTATATTGCGCCCATGCCCCATTTGGGTCTAATGTAGTGGGCATAGAAGCAGCCTCATGGCGCTATTTTGGAAGAAGCTCACAACAACTATCCTGGGCAGAATGTGCAAGCTTAGCCGTATTGCCTAATTCTCCATCCATTATTTATCCTGGAAAAAATGAATTTAAGTTTAAACTAAAAAGAGATAAACTTTTGTTGAAACTATTATCGCTAAACATTATTAATGCAGAAACTTATCAATTAGCCTTACAAGAGCCATTGCCACTCAAACCATTTTCGTTGCCTAGTAATGCACAACATTTATTAAACAGATTGGTTACAGAAAATAAAGAAGAAAATAATTTTACAACCACAATACATGCTGAAACCCAAGCCCATGTTAAAGAGATATTAAGCAAGCATGCCTATCAATTGCAACATAATGAAATTCACAATGTGTGCGCGCTAGTCATTGACATTAAAAAAAATGAGGTAGTGTCTTATATTGGAAATACACCTTTAAAAAGCAAAGAACCACATGGCGAAGATGTGGATGTTATAATAGCAAACAGAAGTACAGGCAGTTTATTAAAACCATATTTGTATGGTTTTATGTTAAATGATGGGCAACTATTGCCAAATATGTTAGTGCCTGATATCCCCACACAAATTGCAGGCTACGTTCCGCAAAACTTTGATTTTACATACGATGGAGCTGTACCTGCAAAAAAAGCACTTGCACGCAGTTTAAATATTCCTGCTGTAAAAATGCTACAAACGTATACCATGGATAAATTTTTAGATAGACTACATCAGATTGGCATTCGTTCTATGAATAGATCGGCAGATAACTATGGACTTTCATTAATACTTGGGGGTGGAGAAGCAAAACTTTGGGAAATGTGCTCCTCCTATTCATCAATGGCAAAAATATTAAATAGATATAACGGTTCGGGAACATACACAAATACCGATTGGGAAAAACCAGTATATACGATTAATAAAAATACAACGCTTGAAAATAAAACATCTAAAAACACTAACTCACCATATTTATCAGCATCTTCCATATGGCTAACCTTTGAAGCAATGGCAGAAGTTGGCAGACCTGATATTGACGCCAGTTGGCAACGTTTAGGAAACGCCCAAAAAATAGCCTGGAAAACAGGAACTAGCTTTGGTTTTAGAGATGGTTGGGCAATAGGCGTATCAAGTAATTACGTAGTTGGTGTTTGGGTAGGAAATGCAGATGGTGAAGGAAGGCCAGGACTAACAGGTATTTCGGCAGCAGCACCTATCTTATTTGAAATTTTTGGAAGTCTGCCAAAATCAGAATGGTTTAAAATGCCAACAACAGATTTAAAGAAAGTAACGGTTTGCAAGCAAAGTGGCTGCTTAGCCTCTATGTATTGCGATGAAACAAAATCAGAACTTATTCCTAAACACAGTAATGCAGCTATTACATGCACTTACCATAAACCAATAAATACTGATTTAACAGGGCAATACCGTGTAACCGATAATTGTGTATCTCCATTAGATATGAAACAAATTAATTGGTTTATGCTGCCTCCTGTGCAAGAATATTATTTTAAAACAAAAAACCCAGCTTATAAAACACTTCCACCTTACTTAAAAAACTGTGCACCAACTATCGAAAAATCAATGGAAATGATTTATCCTAAGGCTGGAACAATTATTTACATTCCTTACGAACTATCAGGCGAACAAGGGAAAACCGTTTTTGAAGTGGCACACAGAAATGATGATAACACAATTTATTGGCATATAGATGGTGTATTAGTTGGCACCACTAAAAACATACATCAACTGGGTTTAACACCAAGTAAAGGAAAACACATGCTTACCATTACAGATAATTTAGGAGAAACAATGAATATACCTTTTGAGGTAATGAGTGAGAAAAAGTAAAATTATTTCATACTAAAAATTGGTACCAGTGCCATATAAAACACCAAAGGAATTTATTCCAACTGAATAATTTACACCAAAATACATTACAAAATTTTCGCCTCTGCAAACTTTAAACCTTGACGCTAAAACCGGCGAAAACCTTACGTTGTTGCTCTTATCAAATAGTGCACTTGCTAAAGGGCCTATCTCAATTTCCAACTTTGACTGCTTATCGAAATTAAATTCTAAAACCCTAAATACTACACCAGTTCCAATTGTTGGCGAAGCTCGTTCATTTACCACTTGCCCATCAACAATAAACTGCTTGCTCTCTGTAGCAATATTTGCAAAAATAGGGATTCGTAATGTTTTTTTAGGACGCAATTCCATTAAAAATAAAATTGCACTCGTTGGAATAATTACTGCCGATTGCTGACGAATATTGATTTGCTTACTGTTTGATATAAACAATAAATTTTGTCCGAAACTCAATTCAAAGTTTGTGTGCTTTTTGGTGGAATCGGTGAAACGTTTACCAAACACTTGATAAAATGGCTTCTTTACTTTTACTGAATCGTCCTTTTGGCAATAGCCATTAAATACAAAACATCCAAAAAGAATTATACAACTTATCTTATTAAATATTGGCTTCACTTAATCTTTATTTTAAAGCCAAATTAATAATTAATATCAAATACTAATTAGAAAGCTTACACTTTTTTTAGTGCTTGTAAATACATTTTTTGAATGCTATTTTTTTCTTCTCTTGCACAAATACTCTCTACAGCCGATACAAGCTCTTTATTTAAAGGCAATTTCAATTTTATTATTTCTCCTAAAGCGTAAGCTGTGCTCCATCTTACCACCGTACCATCATGTTCAGAATTAACCAATAAATGTGTAACGGCTTCTTCCAAATCTTTTGGGAATAAATGAGCAATATTCCCAATTACCCTAGCACTCTCCCATTTTACACGAGGTGCTTTGTCTTTTAAAGTTTGGGTGACAAATTTTAACCAACTCTTAGTAGCCAGTGATGCGTTACTTTTTGAAACATACTCTAATGACTCAATACAAGTTGCTTTAACCGCATCTTTTGCCCCTGATGCAAATTCAATTAAATCATTTACTTGTTTTGGATTATCAATTATCCATTTACTTAGTGTCTCAGTCTTTTCCTTTGGTTTAAGGGCTTTATCCTCAAGTAATAATTTAAAATCCATAGCTTACATTTTATTTAAAGTTTCTGAAAATTACTATGGCTTAATATCATACTTAATAGTGCCATTAACCTTTTTAAAAAATAAATCAAATTGATTTTTTAAAATAGTAATTTGTTTTTGTGACGTTACAATTTGGATTTCTTTAAGATTAAACACACGAGCATTTATGAAATACTGGCTGTAAGATTTGTAATGATCATTATCCAATTCTCCAATAATAATGGCACTTTTAGAAGGTAATTTTATTTCTACACCTAAAGCTGTAGAATCTAAATCTTCTATAATTTGTTTCGAATTCCAATCAATTTCATTGTTTCCATCAATTCTATAAGCCCTTGGTTCTTGATCAAAAATTGGAAAACCATCTTTTGTAACATCTAATTGATACTTAACAACAGATTCCAAATTACTGCAATTAAATATTACAAAGTATTCACGCCATGAACAGCTTGTGAAACTAAGTAATATTAATGCAGAAAATCCTATTTTAAGTAATTTCATAATCCTTTAACAAGCATTTAATCAGCTTGTAAAAACGGGTACGTGTAGTCTGTTGGCGGAACCATAACTTCTTTTATTGTACGCGGAGATACCCAACGTAATAAATTAATTTTTGCTCCAGCTTTATCGTTTGTACCACTACCTCGCGCACCACCAAATGGTTGTTGACCTACTACAGCTCCAGTACATTTATCGTTAATGTAAAAATTACCAGCAGCATTATTCAATTTTTTTGTAGCCAATTCAATTGCATAACGGTCTTGAGCTAGTATAGCGCCAGTTAATGCATAAATAGAAGTTGAATCAACTAATTCTAATGTTTCTTCAAACTTGTTTTCATCATAAACAAATAGTGTTAACACTGGACCAAATAACTCTTCGCACATAGTAACATACTTAGGATCTTTTGCAACTATAATAGTTGGTTCAATAAAATACCCATTTGTTTTATCATAATTACCACCAGCAATAACTTCAACGTTACTGTCTTTTTTAGCAGCATCAATGTATTTTGCTAATTTATCAAAGCTTTTTTCATCAATTACAGCATTAATAAAGTTGGTAAAATCTTCGGTTGGACCCATTTTCATTGATTTTAAATCTGCCAATACGTTTGATTTAACTTCTGGCCAAATACAATTAGGAATATACACACGAGATGCCGCAGAACATTTTTGCCCTTGGTATTCAAATGCACCACGCGAAATTGCAGTAGATAAAGCTTTAACATCAGCCGATTTGTGTCCAATAATAAAATCTTTTCCGCCAGTTTCTCCAACAATGCGAGGGTATGATTTGTATTTATGAATATTGTTTCCAATAGTTTGCCAAATGTTTTGAAAAACCTCAGTACTACCAGTAAAATGAATACCTGCAAAATCTTTATGATTAAAAATAACTTCAGCAGCATCTGGTCCACTTGGGTAAATTAAATTAATTACACCGTCTGGAACACCAGCTTTTTTAAATATTTCCATTAATACATTAGCACTGTATACTTGAGTATTACTTGGTTTCCATACCACAACGTTACCCATCATGGCACAGCTAGTTGGTAAATTACCAGCAATAGCCGTAAAATTAAATGGAGTAAGCGCGTATACAAATCCTTCTAATGGTCTCCACTCTAATCTGTTCCAAACTCCTGGCCCAGAAATTGGTTGGTCAGCATAAATTTCGCTCATGTATTGCACATTAAAGCGCAAGAAATCTATTATTTCACAAGCACTATCAATTTCAGCTTGGTAAGCATTTTTACTTTGCCCAAGCATAGTTGCAGCATTTAATTTATAACGGTATGGGCCAGCAATTAACTCGGCAGCTTTTAAAAATATACTTGCACGGTGTTCCCAACTTAAATTTGCCCATTTTTCTTTTGCAGCTAAAGCCGCAGCAATAGCTTGCTCTACATGTGCTTTTTCACTTTTATAAAAATAACCTAAGGTGTGTTTATGATCGTGCGGAGGAGCTAGGCGCACTTTTGTTTCGCTTTTAACCTCTTGGTTGCCAATATACATTGGTATTTCAATTTCTTTGCTACGTAATTGTTTTAACATAGCTTGTAATTCTTTACGCTCGGCACTTCCCGATGCATAATTTTTTATAGGCTCGTTTACAGCTGCTGGTACTTTATAAATTCCTTTTGGCATAATAGTGTGTTTTTAGATGCACGAATTTAACCTTTTTTTATGTGAAAAATGGTAATATTTATTACATAAAACCAATTGCGTAATTTGTTAAATTGAACATTTATTACACAGCTATTTTAGATTTAAAAAGGAAAGATAAGCTCTTAATCACATTCTTAATGGTTTTGCAAATTTTATAAATTCTTTAGAAAAACCAATGTGACTTGTAAAATAGTAATAATTGGTGTTGGGACATTAAACAAAGTAAATATTATTTTACCTCGTTAAAACTAATTTACCTTGGTGTATAATTTTAGTTTGCGAAACCAATTGGTATGTATAAACACCAACACTTAGGTTTTCGGTTATAACGGTTTCTTTACCATTTTGTTGTATCAAATTTTGCTCTAATACCAAATGCCCTAGCATATCATATATTTTAAGCATATTATTATCAGTATCACTACTATATTCTATTGTAACATTTTGTGCACTAGGGTTTGGGTAAACACTACACACACTAAACAGTGGCTCATCACTCACTGTAACTGTTGTATCTCCTATTTTATAAGTATAAACACGTATGTTCATGCCGTCATTTGTACTATTCATTACTCCACCTGCAAAATAAAATCGTCCATCTTCCCCTTGGCACATGCCTTCATAACTCAAACCATACAAATTACCTAATGATGGGCTTCGGTGTATAATATTTAAATTACTATCTAATACTACTATATAACTTTTAGTAGTATGGTAACCATATTGGTTGCTGGCATTTATTACACTAGCAAAATTGCCATCATTTGTTTTTATTAATACATTTTTAAATTGGGTTCTGTATGTAAAAGGTAATGTAGCTGCTGAGGCCATGTCT
>CALMMX010000306.1 GCA_937868545.1 uncultured Bacteroidota bacterium | reverse complement strand
TCTAAACAACGCTTAAGAGAGGTTTCATAATTAATACCTTTACTATCACTTACAATTGTTTTTGTTAATTGTTTATGATTTGGATTATCATAATAATAATTTGATGAATTTGTAATGAGTGCGGTTGGATTATTAACATCATACTCAGTTACGGTTTGCTGTGTTAAAACTTTCCAAGCAGATATGTAGTAATGCTTGGCATATCTATAAACAAAAGAATTGTCTGGCTGCCCTAAACCATCTGTCGCTAAGCTTCTTCTTACAACCGAATTTGCAAATGCATTAATCTTTTTAGTATCTTTAATAGTATAAACATTAACCGTTTTTTTTACTAGTCTATTTTGATTATCGTAAACTAATTCTTCTAATAAAGCCCCTCGATTCCAATCATAATTGGGGTTTTCAGTAAAAGGGAAATTATCTTTAAAACAAAGCAAATTACCTGCTGGATAATAATTAAAAGAACCACTTAAATAAATGTTTGATGTTGTTCTATTGTAAAGACAGGTTCCCAATGCACATTCATCTTGCGAAACACCAACGTATGCTGGCAAATAAAATTTATTTAATGTTTTACCATTCCCATTATATTCAACAGTTACTTCTGTGTAACCAACATAACTGCCTAACGTTGTGCCTAAACCAGCTATGCTATTGTTAAATAAACTTAGATTATATAAATTATTACTTATAACACAGGAGGTTCGTTTAGCAAAAACGGGTAGGGTTAATACTTTACCAGAAGTAATAGTTGGATTAGCAGATTGTTTATAGCTATAATTTTTAATTATGTCATTTGCATGATCAATGCCATCATAATCTATAATTGTTTTAATACGTAAACCACCACCAATACGAGTTTGAGATTGCAAATAAAAATCATGGGGTTCAAATTCAAATGTTGTAGTCCCTTTTGTTGGGTAGGTGATTTTTTTTATAATACAATTCTTCATTGCTATTACCTCAGGTGATTTATCATAATTACCCAATATTACCGGGGTACCTGTTGGGCGAGGGTAAATAGAAAACTCGCTTAAAAAATCATTGTCAATTGGATCGTTAGGATAACTATATACTTTAGGTGTATATAAATTGGATGGAGCTGGAGTGGTTTTTAAGTAACCCCAAAAATCTTGACGTTGAGAAAACTTTGGAGCCATAGCCACTGTTTCATCATATTCAAATAAATATGGAGGATTTGAAATACTTAAAAGGGAATTTTGTTCAGTTAAACTTAGTAACTTTAATTTCTTGTATAGGCAAACTTTATCGCCTGCTCCAGATGAATTTGGTGCAAGAAAGTATGAGTAATTAAAATTATATTTTTTAATAAGAGTATTGTTTACATCTTTTATTTGTATATCAGAAAGAGCTTTAGCATTACCTAATGGAACTAATAAAGGAGGAGTATTTACAGATAGCCCATTTAAATCTTCTCTATTAATAGTTGCACTAAATACTATTGAGCCTTTACTCCAAGTAATTTGGCTTAAACGTTTAGCTGTAATTGATAAACCATTACATGTTGTTTCTCTGGCATTATCTGTTTGTTTATATTTGTATTGTACACTAATTCCTGAAATGATTTTTTGATATTCTGAGGTATAAGAAAAGTTTATTTGATGATTATTTGTTGCATTTTTTATTTGAGTTAAATGCCAACTTGAATTATAAGGACTCATATCATCAACAAAATCTGAAGCAGAAAACACCCCTGATAATTCTTCAGCTTCTGTTTGACCAAAATTTGCTACATAAAAATCATTATTAATCATACTTTCAGTTTTTGTTGTTTCAATTTCATCAAAAGTATATGTATTACCGTTTCCATCAATTATTTCAAATTTAATAATATCATTACTACTATTTTTAAAATAATTAAATTTGAGGTTTTGCTGTGAAAACAATTGAATATTACCTAGTTTATCGAACATAAATTGGCCAGAACCTCCAGGGAAATTAAAGAAAAATACATCTGGCTCTCCATCAAATGTGTTTGAACTGGTTGCATTCATATAATAATCTGATAATGGGGTAGTGCCATTACATAAATTATCAATAGTTGTAGAAGAAATTAAAAAGCCATTTGACCCAGCAGAACCACCTGATGTTTCCAAATTAACACCCCAATAATCCCCATTAAAATCATCTGGGGCTCCCTTTACTGCTCTTGTAATAGTTCCTCCTGCATTTAAACTCCAGCCTAATCCAATCCAACTAGCTTCCTCTGCAACTTTAAATCCTTGAGAATGATACGTTATAGAAATAGGAACTGATAAATTACCCTCTGTTATATTATAAATAGGTATGCTAATACTTGGAATTCCTGTGTATAAGCCAACGGGCACATCCCCATATTTACCTAAACTCGCTGATGTAGGAGATGGGGGTATAGCAGAGGATACATTATATGGTATATCTTCTTGTGCAAAACTGGTTAATGTTAAAATAATTGAAATGGAAATAAGAATATGTTTCATGATTTATTCGTTAGTTAAAATATCTTTGTATAAATTATTTTTGTCATCAATAAAATCTGAAATTAATTGAAGAGACTCATTAGATTTAATATTACCTAATATAATGTAATAATTATTTTTATCCTTAATTAAGCCATTTGTAAAATAGCTAGTTTGATAAACCCCATCAAGTTTTGGTAGATTAAAATTTTGAGTATTAAATAAACTATCAGTTGCTAAACCTCTCAATTTAAAAGTAGCAGAAGTTAAAGTATCTATGTTTGATTCAAATGATAATGAATACAGATAAGTAGTTCCTAAACTATCTGAAGGTATCTGTGTGTTTTCTTTATTTAAAGTAAAATGTTTTACTGGGGGAGTTTGGGATAAAATTTCTAAACTAGTTAGAAAAAAAATAATAAAAAGTATTTTTAGTTTCATGTAAATCATACAAATAAAAGTAA
>CALMMX010000305.1 GCA_937868545.1 uncultured Bacteroidota bacterium | reverse complement strand
TTTTATTTTCTTAACAATTACTAAATTAATTATCATGAAAAAAAGTATTTTAAATATATCTCTATTGTGTATTGTGTTTTTCGGCTTTACTAAAGTTAATGCACAACAACAAACTCGTTATTCCCAATTTATGTGGAATGAATTTGCAATTAATCCTGCCTACACAGGTGGGTTAAATTATAATCCAATACAATTATCTTATCGTAAACAATGGCAAGGCTTTAGTGGTAGTCCTGAAACGTTTACATTTGGCGGTCATTCTGCTATTAACTCAAAAATGGGTTTAGGTGGCATGGTATTTAAAGATAATTTAGGTGGTGCAATTTCCCAAACAGGATTGATGGTAAACTACGCTTATCACTTAAAGTTAAATGACAATTCTCGTTTATCCTTTGGTATTGGGGCAATAGTAAATCAATTTGCATTTAACAACAATAAAATAAATGCATTAGATGTAACTGATCCTAGTTTTCAAGGAGGTGTTCAAAAAAACACCACATTTGACGCATCTTTTGGATTATTGTATAAATACAAGGATAAGTTGAAAATCGGTTTTAGTTCTTTACAATTGATTCAAAGTAAACTAACAAGTTTAAATACAGTTCCAGGTTCAAGCAGTCGTTTAATAAGACATTATAATATGCAATTGTCTTACAATTTTTTAATTAACGAAAAATTATCTTTAGAGCCAGCATTATTACTTAAAGCCACTGAGGTTACTCCAGTGCAAGCTGATTTGAATTTAAAAGCTTGGTATAATAAATTAATCATGTTAGGAGTTTCTTACAGACACAAAGATGCCATAATTGCTTTAATAGGTGCAAAATATAAAAATATGTTTTTAGGTTATAGTTATGATATAAGTACTTCTAAAATAAAAACATATAATACTGGTTCGCATGAAATAGTTTTAGGGTATCATTTTATATCTAAAGAAAAATCTAAGTCGGCTAACCCACTTTTTTAAAGTCAAAAACCAAGGGGCAATAATTTTTTTTAATATCTATTTTAATCTCAAATCCATACTATATTGATAATCAGCGTTATTTAATGTTAAGTATAATGTATTTGACTTTGTTTTTTGATAAAAAATATTAGTAATTTAGAATGAAGTTGTTAACTTGCAAAAGTTTAAATTAACTTTTAAATAGTACGTATTGTTAATCCATTGTAATCTATTTTTGATTTAAGTTATTGTATTTATAAAGTATGGCAAATCAACAACGTAAAAATTTAGTTAATCCTCCAATAAAGGAGGCAATTTTTGCGATATATTTTAAAGAAAATATAAATGCTGAAAATTTAAATAATTTTAAAGAAACAGCTTATGTTAAATCAAAATATCCTATTGTTAAGCTTAACTATAAATTTCAAGTAACAAATAAAAGTTCAGAAAACACAAATACTAACAAGCCTGAATTTCATACAAACCAACAACAAGAAGGGTATACTTTACAATGCGAAAATGATTGTAATAATTTAATACAAGTATTTCCCACGCATATGAGTTATCATAATTTTAACAAGTATGCAGGTTGGTCTTCAATGTTTTCTGAATTAGAGCAGATTTGGAAAGTGTTTTGTGAATCGGTTGGTAAAAACAATATATCAAGATTAAACGTAAGGTATATAAATCAAATAGAATTGCCTCTACCTTTAAATAATGGCTTTGGCGATTATATTACATTGTTACCTTTAATACCTTCAAATCTTAATCAAAGTGTAAATAATTTTTTCATGCAGGTAAATATACCTGATGCTTTAAACCAAATGCAGGGTACAATAACAGAAACAATATTGCCTAATACTCAAAATCAAAATTCATTAAACTTTTTAATTGATTTATCCGTATTAAAGCAAGGGCCTTTTGATTGTAATGATAGCGAAATATGGAATTGGTTAACAAAAATGAGAGAATTTAAAAATGAATTATTTTTTAGTTGTATAACTGAAAAAACTGAAAATCTTTTTAATTAAAAATATTGTTATGAGTTTAACTACTGAGAAAAAAATTGTTGGTACTAATAAGTATTCATTACTTGAAAGCCATAGTAAAGATGTTACAAACGCATATGAGCAAGTTTTCGCCGTTATTGACGGTTCATTAACTACTGTTGCCGATAATGACGCTACATCTAAAATAAATATAGCTATGACTTCATTAAAACCTACAGCAGAACAGGTAAATGCATTAAATGAATTTCACAGTGCTTTTAAATTTATTGAAACAAGAATAGATCCGTTAAGACTTAATTTTGATATTTCAAAAGCATTAGATGATGAGATTTGCATTAATCGTACTTCTGATTTTGGTGTTTCTAAAATTATTATACATGAAGATGGTCTTATCGCATATTCATTTATTTCTTATAAAGGTGTAGACAAAATAGATATACTTGATTTTTACTCTGATAGTATTGATTACGAAACCCTAACTTTCAATTTTTTCTCTTAATAATTAGTGCCTTGTTTATTAAAGTATATTCCTCCCCATTTATTAAGTAATGGGCGTGATCCATTGAGTTTTTTTTCAATTGGTGAATATCTTTATTATAGATGTGAAGAAGCTGTTAAATCAAATCCTTTTGATGCAATTAGTTTAGTTGATTTATCAAATAATAGAAGCGGAACTCAAGCGAATTTTATTTCTTTCCCCGAAGATGTTTTGTATAATACTAATC
>CALMMX010000304.1 GCA_937868545.1 uncultured Bacteroidota bacterium | reverse complement strand
AATGCAAATTAATTTTGGAGCTTGGCTAGATGGAACATCGCCTTTAGATAAAATCCAAATTTTTGAATTTTTATCTATACTTATTCCAGAAGCATTTTTTCCAATAAACAAACTATCAGTAATTGAATTTGTTACTGTATTTATTACATAACAATAATTTGATTTTGGATTTGTTACAAATGCCATATTGTAAATTAGCGCCATCTCCTCAGTGCCTGCCATGCAAGAAATGGAACCAACAATACTATTAGAGTTTAAATCAATTATTTGAATGGAGTTTTGATAAATATCGCTTACATAGGCTTTATTAAAGGTAATTGGCAACATGTAACGTGGCGAATTAAAACCAGAAATAGTAGCTGTTTTTTTGAAATCACTTGCATTAACAACTAAAATTTTGTTTGAGTTATTCATCACAATGTAATAATTGTTATTGAATTTTGTAATGCTTTGGCAAACATCCCCAATGGTACTTCCACTATTTTGTTGCTTATAATAATCTGTTACAATTGCGTTTGAACTTGGATTATAAAGAGAAATACTTGCATTTCCCCATCCATAATTACCTTCATTAACTATTAAAACAGAGTTTGCAGAATTAATTGAAATAGCTGTATTTATTGCATCTTGTGGTTTGTCTTTTACACAAGATGCAATAAATAATAAACAGCTAACTAATAAAATTAATAAACGCATTTATTGTTTTACTATTTTGATACGTTTTGTTGATGTAGCATTTTTTAATTCAATAAAATATAGTCCTGCATCTATATTGCTAATATCAAATGAGAAATTATTTATCCCAATTTGTGCATCTTGTTTTTCAGTGAAAACTTCTTTACCAGATATGTCATATAAATTAATAGTTAAAGGAGATGTTTCCTTAGATTCAAAATTTAAATAAACGAAATTATTAGCTGGATTAGGATACAAACTAATGTTTGAAATGGTTGTTAATTCTTCAATTCCAACGGTATTAACAGTTGTAAAATTATCCATACAAAAAAATCCAGGTGTGTTCATGCCAAATAAACCATTATCACTAGAGCGTAATTTAAATATGATGCTATCCACAATTCCAATTGAAGAACAATTTAAATATTGCCAGCTTCTAACTATGTAATCGCTTGATGATGATGAGAATCTGTAATCTGCTAAATAAAGTTGTGCACTATCTGGTTTTATAATTCCTCCTCTATAACCATAAGCAACAACTTTAAAATAATCAGGATAACCACCTTGTGGGTATACTCCACCGGAATGAGTACCTGTTGTATCTCCAAATTTTCTTGAAAAGGTATTCCCATTTTTCATAGTTTTCCAAGCGTAGGTAGAATTAGTTATAAAAAATCCAGAAACATAATTTAAACTGTTAGAAAATGTAATAACTGCCCCATCTTGAGCTGTAGCATAATTATTGCCATTGTAGGCATTGTAAGCTGCACAGCCGTATAAGTTTGTAAAGGTGCCATTAGTGGTATCTTTTATATTGGTATAAGCAATTCCTGATTTCCAAAAGCCACCATAAGCTGTATCCCAACTGTATCTGAATTTTGTAGCACCAATGGTATAATCTTTTACACTAGTGTTTTTATAATAAGAATTTGGTGTAAGTGTAAACGTTGGCTCGTCAAAGGTTACATTTACTGGCAATTGCGCATAAACTTGTAAGTTTATTGTTGTTAATATTATAAGTGCGATTTTTAAAAAGGTGTTTTTCATTGTTGTTTTTTTATAGGTTAATTATACGGATTTTATTTTATTTTTTTTGTAAAATTGAATAGATAATCCAATTTCGTAATTTCTAAGAGGCATTGGGTTATTTTGAACAACTATATAGTTTTTATTGAATAAGTTTTGAATTGCACAAAACAATGTTATTTTTAGGTTTTCTTTATTAAAACTGTTTGAAAGCCTAATATTACTTATGTAGTAGGGCGAAAGCCAACTGGTATTATCTGTAGTTGTGAATCTATAACCTGTATAATTAATAGAATAGAGGAAATTGAGATTTTTGTAATTTAGTAAAAACGCAGAATTACCAGAATAGCGCGGACTGTATATGAGTTGCCTTCCTTTTGAGTTGTCGTTTTCGCTCATATTTTTAGTGTTGGTAGACAATACATAACTCGTATTTATATCCAGTTTTAACATTAATTTATTTTTTATGTATGTAAAGGATGTTTTAGTTTCAGTTCCTCTACTATAAACTTCTAATATGTTTCTAGGTGTCCAATAGCCTTTATCACTTGGCAACCAAATTATCCAATTATTTGTTAACCTATTAAAGTAACTTCCTTCAATTGTTAGTTTTAAAGATTTGAAATCACGCGAAAATACTATGCTTCCATCCATTTCCTTACTGCTTTCGGGTAAAAGATTACGATTCCCCCCTTCTTTCCAATACAAATCGTTTAAACTAGGTTGGCGGTATGATTTACTTGCATTTATTTTTGCATGTAGTGATTTTGAAATGGTATATAAAATCCCCGTATTTCCTGTTAAAGGTATGATGGTTTGGTTGGTGAATTCTTGACGTATAAAAATCGTATAACTGAGTTTATTTTTTAATAAATTAATTGAGTAACCACCAAATAGTGCTATTTTATTAAGTTTATGAAGTGTGTCGTAGTTTTTTGTATCAGTTTTATATAGAGTGTAATTTGCACCAAATAGTATTTTACTTTGTTTAAAATTAAGACTGTTGTTTGTTTCGGCTATTAATGTATTTACTTTACTTATACTATAAATGTTTGCAACGCTATCATTAAAGCTTAGGTTATCCTTAAAAAATGCAATTTTTGTTGTCGATTCAAAGTTTTGTTTTTTCAATTCCCAATCACCACTCATTTTAAGGTTTTCATCAATTTGATTTTTTTTACTGTGAATTTGTGTAAATGAGGGGATGTTTCTATTTGAATTGTTATACCATAACCTTGCATTAAATGTGTTTTTCGAGTTAACCAAAAATGCTATTTCTTGCATTATACCTTTAATGATATACTCTGCATGGTTTACAACCTTAGTTTGTTTATCTCCCTGTAAAGTGTCAATATGTGCGTAATTGTTTTTTGATTCATTATAGTACAATGCCGTTTTAGAATAAAGTTTTTCTTTACTAAATAGTACAGAGGTATTTAGTTTTTTATTATCAAAACTTGCATAGTTTATTTGTAAATTAGTTTTTACACCTTCATTAAATTTAGCTTTATTATTTAAATGGATACTACCGCCAATAGCACCACTTCCCCAAGCAGAACTACCACCTCCGTATTCTAATTGCACCGAATTGAATAAATTGCTTTGAATTAAACTTAAATCGGTTTGACCAAGCATAGGATTTTGAATGGATAATCCATTCCATAAGATAGCTGTGTGATTGGCATTACCTCCTCTTATTGAACTGGTTGAGATATTTCCATTTCCATATGACTTAATGTACATAGTAGTTTGATTACTCAACAATTCTGCTAGGGTAGAGGTGTTGTTTAATTTTAATATAGTACTATCTATTAGTATTGTTTTTTTTGTAGTTTGAATGGCTTTTTGTTTGTTTTCAATTACAATTACTTCTTTAAGATAAAGGTGGTTTGTATCAATAATTTGACCTACTGATGTATGCCAATGAAATTGTAATACAAGTACAATAACTATGTACAAATACCTTAAATATGTATTTTCAATCTTTTTTAGCATGTTTCACAACCTCATTACGCGAAGGTTAGCGTGTTTTTGTATTGGCAGGTCTCCTGACTTGTACTTTAATTTTTACACCTTCTCGTTTATTTTCAGAAAACAAACAATGGTATTTGTAAAAACGTTTAGTACTTACAGTTGCGCGACAGTTAAGGATTTTCACCTTATTCCCTCTTAATTTTGGAATTACCCAAAAACCACTACGGTACAAATATAGTTTTATTTGCGCTAATCACATAAATTAATTTTTACTAGGGTAAATAATTGAATTGTTAATTTAATATCAATTTAATTTAAATAGAAACTTTATTATCACTACTTCAAAGCAAATTAGTTAAAGTAAATTAATGTACATGAAACATTAAGGTAATAGTTCCTCTCTACATTTGAAAAAACTTATAATGTATAGTAAAAGAGAATTAGAACTTTTAGTTATCAGTGATGTTCACCTAGGAACATATGGTTGTCATGCCAAAGAATTATTGCACTATCTTAAAACAGTAAATCCTAAAACTTTAGTGCTTAATGGAGATATAATTGATATGTGGAATTTTAGTAAGAGCTATTTTCCATCGTCTCATATGGATGTACTAAGGCATATAATGAAAATGGCTAGCCATGGCACTAACGTGTATTATATAACTGGTAATCATGATGAAATGCTTAGGAAATACACTGATTTACATTTAGGTAATTTTCAAATTGTAGACAAATTAGTCCTTAATTTAGATGGCAAAAAAGCTTGGCTTTTTCATGGTGATGTTTTTGATGCAAGTACAAAAGGCTACGCAAAATTTTTAGCTAAGCTGGGAGGAAAAGGGTATGATTTATTAATATTAATAAACAGGTTTATTAATTGGGTTTTGCAATTATTTGGAAAAGAGAAAATGAGCTTTTCTAAAAAAGTAAAAGACAGTGTGAAGAAGGCAGTTTCTTTTGTAAGTGATTTTGAAACTACTGCTGCGGAATTAGCCATTGAAAAAAACTATGATTATGTTGTGTGTGGTCATATACACATGCCGCAAATTAAAGAAGTAATAACTGAAAAGGGAAATGTAACTTATTTAAATAGTGGCGATTGGATTGAAAATTTAACTGCACTAGAATATGATAAAGGTGTTTGGGATATTTTTCATTATGATAAACATTATTTAAATCTCATTTATTTAAATGACACTACTAAACAAGAAGATGTTGTTTCTAAAATTTTAGCATCTTAATTTATGGGAAAATTAAAAATATTTTATGCTGTACAAGCAACTGGAAATGGCCATATAAGTAGAGCACAACAGCTTTATCCTTATTTAAAAAATATGGGAGAAGTTGATTTTTTTATTAGTGGTAATAATGCTAATTTAAATTTTAATATTCCTGTAAAGTACAGAAGTAAAGGTTGCAGTTTACATTATAGTAAGTGCGGTGGCTTGAATTATTTTAATGTAATTAAAAATATAAAGCCATTTATGATGTATAAAGATGCATCATCACTTCCTTTAAAAAAATATGACATTATTATTAATGATTTTGATTTTGTAACATCATTGGCTTGTAAATTAAAAGGATTACCTTCTGTTCAATTGGGGCATCAAGCAAGTTTTCAATCATCTCTTACCCCTAGGCCAGATGATAGAAGTTTAATTGGTGAACTTATTTTGAAACATTATGCTCATGCCACTAATCATATTGGATTTCATTTTCAAAAGTATGATACATTTGTTTTTCCTCCAGTAATTAAGAATGAATTTATTAATGCTAGAACTAATGATTTTAAACATGTTACGATCTATCTTCCTTCGTTTCAAAGGCATTGTTTAATAGAGACATATAAAAAACTTCCTCACATACATTTTCATTGGTTTTTAGAAGGTATTGATGTTATACATACACAAGAGAATATTACATATTATCCTATTAATCAAGAGTTGTTTAATGTTAGTTTATTAACCTGCCATGGTTTAATAACAGGCGGAGGATTTGAAACACCCGCTGAGGCTTTGTACTTAGGGAAAAAGATTATAAGTATACCAATTAAAAACCATTACGAGCAACAATGTAATGCTGCTGCATTAAAGCAAATGGGTGTTTTGGTTTTAAATGATGTTGATGATAATTTTTCAAATATTATAGATAAATGGTATGATGATAAAAACACTAACCCTCGAATTGAAGCTAATAATATTGATGAAACTTTAGAATATTTAATAGATACCTATCCTAGTAAAAACAAAATAATACCGCAATTATGTTAAAGAGCGCTAAAAACAAAACATGTAAATTAAACAGAAATAAATTAGTAAGAGAAACTATTAGTTTGAATAAGCAAATAGATAGTAAAACTCTTGTTACAAATACTATCAATGATTGGGCATATTTATATGCAGATGTAAATTTAACCAATCATTTAAATACAACTTTGCAAACTAAAAAAGGAAAAATAATTATTAAGTGGTGGGAGAATTAAAAAAGTAAAAATACTTGAATTTCGTTCCATAAAAATATTTCTCCATTTTAATCATCCCTCCGAGATATTAATCCCAAATAAAAAAAGCTCTAATCGAAAATTTCAATTAGAGCTTTTTAGAATAAAATTTACTTGTTAGTTTATTGCGGGTAAATAGCTGTAGTTTTTACCATATTCCATCATTTGGTTTTCAAAACTTGTTGGGTATTCAACTTTTACATCTACTATTTTTCCATTTTCCATTACTGGAATTAACTTAGGTTGTATAAAGCCTTGGTATGGAGCCATTTTAAGTGTTTTATAACGTTCTAATACTTCTTTGTGTATTGCTAAATCTACCTTCACACCATAGTTTTCTATTAAATCTTTCCCTGCTTTATAATCTCCTTGAGATTTAATACGTTGAATTTCTTTTAATAAATCGCCAAATAACACGCGTAATTTTAAGTAATCATTAATTACAAAATAGGTTTTTCCATTTTCAAATTTCTTTTCAATTACATTTTCGGCTTTACCTTTTTCGTATGCCCATTTTGCAACCATTTGTCGGTTACGCATATGCGCTTCTTCAATATTATCACCTAATTTTAAACGAGATAATTGTATCATTAAACCTTTAGTAATGTATTCATCATACGATGCTTTTCCATAATCTAATGATGGCATAACTCCTAAATCAACTAATTTTTTATCCATTAAATAATATAATGCAACTAAATCTGCTCTTCCTTCTTCTAATGCAGATGCATAATTTTTTAAAGTTTCATGTGGCTGTCCAATACCTGGTTCTATTTGTCCACTTGCATGGCCAATTACTTCGTGCATATCTGTATGTAGTTTATCAGCTAAGCCTGCAAAATCTAATACATTTTTCTTAATAGCTTCAGTATAATAAAATTCATTTACTACACTTCCACCTGCAGCTTTATCATATGCTTCAACTATGTTACCTAAGTTAACAGATTTTGATCCATGAGTTTCTCTAATCCATTCGTTGTTTGGTAAATTTATTCCTATTGGTGTAGATGGAGCAGAATCTCCACTTTCCATAACAGCATTAATTACTTTCGCAGAAATACCTTTTACGTTTTTCTTTTTGTGTTCAGGAAATAATGTTGAGTTATCTTCAAACCATTGAGCATTTGCACCAATTGTAGCAATACGTTTTGATGCTTCAAAATCTTTTACAGAAACAACCGATTCAAACGAACCTTTTTTTCCTAATGGATCTTCGTATACTTCAATAAAACCATTTACAACATCAATAGCACTTTGAGTATCTTTTACCCAAGCAATATTGTATTCATCAAAATCTTTTAAAGAACCAGACTTGTAAAATTGAACCAATTTTTCTAATGCTAATTTTTGCTCAGCATTTTCAGCAATAACAACCGCTTTTTCTAACCAAAAAACTATTTTTTCAATAGCTTGTGTATACATGCCACCTACTTTCCAAGTTTTTTCAACTATTACACCATTCTCTTTAACAAGCTTACTGTTTAAGCCAAGCATAACAGGTTGCTTATCTGTCTTGTCTGTCATTTTTTCATAAAAAGCGATGGCTTCTTTTTGATTTACCCCTTCATAAAAGTTTATAGCAGAATTAGTAACTAAATCTTTTGTGCCATCTAAGTTTACTTTTTTAGGAGCAATGGTTGGATTATAAATAATATCTGTAATAAAATTTGAAAACGCATCTTTCGATTCGCCATTCATTATTGGTAATAAAGAATTGTCTGTTTCTTCAATTAATTTTTCAAAATAAGACTTTGAACATTCAGGGAAAAACTTCTCACTACCATAGTGGTGGTGTATACCTCTGCTAAACCAAACTCGTTTAGCGTAAACTATAAATTGTTTGTAGTCTTCCGCTTCTTTATCTCCTTTATAGCTTTCTACAATAGCATCTAATGTTTTACGGATTGTTAAATTGTATTTATAATTTTGGTCCCATGTAATATCTCTACCACATAAAGCTGCTTCAGATAAATAATATAATAATTCTTTTTGTTGTAACGATAACTCATCAAATCCTGGAATTTCGTAACGCAAAATTCTTAAATCGGCGAATTGCTCTGCAATGTAGTTAAACTCAATTGGAGCTTTTTTGTTGAGTGTATCCATTTTTGGAGCGGTTGATTGTGAGTTAAAATCAGTTTGATTAGATGTACACGCACTCAGTATAAGTGCTGTAATAGGTAAAATAGTTAGTCGTTTCATTGGTTAAATTTGGAGCACAAGTTTAAGTTTTAATACTGTGTTTTGCAAACGTTTTTAATAATGGTTATATTTGTTAATATGCTTAAAAATTTTGCTTTATTTCTATGTTTTTTTGCCTTTTTAATGGCAAAGAGTCAAACTATTAGCAAACCATTGTTAAATGGGAATTCTTTTTATTTTAAAAGCCATATCTATGTTTATGGCTATGAGCAAAGCCCTAAAAGCCTTTCATTTAAGTGTTTTAGATTTAATTCTAAGCTTCAGGTTACAGATAGTAATGAAGTTGTACTTCCAAATACTAAATTGAACCAGCTTTTAGATGTAAATACCGACACTTTGCATAATGCTATCAATTTTTATTTTCAATTGGCTAATAAAAAAAATGTGGCAAGTTTATATAGGCTAAACGACACATTAGAGAAAATTTGCTTTATCCAAAATTTTGATGCTAACCATATTAATTCATTATCTGCTTTTGATGATGAAAAATATTATAATAATGATGATTTGTATTTAGTTAGAACTAATTCTGATTCTACAGGCACTCAATTTTATTTATCTAAATACCATGTGAAATCTATGAATGCTCCTTTTGAATATGATTTTAAATGGCAGTTTGCTTTTGAAAGAAAATTTATTCATCGTGCTTCGGTAATTTATGCTGATTCAAATTTTGTATTGGTTTATGCACATGTATTTGAAGGAGTAAAAAAGGGGCAATGGATTTTGAGAATTAATGCAAAAAACGGACAACTTATTAGAGGAACTAAACTTAATCCAAAAGACGATACACACCTTTATTTACTTAGTAATTATGTTTATGATAAAAAAAACAAAACGCTTGATGTAATTGGTAGCATTTATTTGAGCGACATAGTAGATTTTAAAAATGGAAATTCAAATTTCAAATCTGTATCAAAATCTCATCAATTATTTTTAATTTCTATTGATAGTCTTGGCGAAATAGTTTCAAGAACTGAGAAAACCTTGGCTTTACCAATTCAACCAAACAAACTTAATCCATCATCAACGTATCATTTAAAAATGAATTCGTTTCAAAAATCTGCTGATAATAATTACACTGTTTGGAGTACTATCTACGAATGTAAGGTTCCAGGAATATTATCTTATGTGAGTTCTTGGCAATTTGATATTATTTTAACCGATATTGATTATGATATCACAGTTTCAAAATTTGTAAATGCATCGAGTGTATTACCTAATTTTATTAGCTTCGATAAAGGTGATCCGTATGGTAAATTTTACTTAGATTCTCCAAAAGATTACGATAGATTTAAGTATAAAAAACTCAGTAATGAATTGCTTATTAAAACAGGATTTGATGATATGTCTAATACATTTTCGGTATTAAAGAAAACTACTATTTTAAAGAGTGCCTGTGAATTTAATCATGTAAGCATTGGTAAAAAAGGGTTAGAATCTAAAGTATTATTAAAAGCTAATAGCGAGCAGCATCCTAATTTATATTTTATAAAAAACATGAATTACATTTCTGTTTTATCAAATGTTGAGCGCACTCAAATTGATTTAAAATTAAACTATTTATAAAATTTTCATGAAAAATATATTTCTATTCTTATTGGTGTTATTTCAATTTACTGGTATTTATGCCACTGATCCTATTGTAAGAGTTGAGAATAAAGTTGCTTCATCTGGAATACATTATACTATCTTATATCAAGATAAGCTGAAAATGAGTTTTGAAACGAAGCGTCCTGATAAAAATGATGCATCTGTTTGTTTATGCATTGCAGCTGCATTTACAAAGTTAAATGATTATACCATTGATGGAGCTTGTATGAGAAATGGTATTATATACAATAACAATCCAGTTAATTATACATTGGGTGGAGCAATAAAAATTGTGGATTATAAGGCAGAGATTTTTCCAACTAAAAAGGGAAAGTTAATTAATGATAGTTTAATAAAACTGTTTGCTTCAAAAAGAGCGTCTATGTTTCAACAAATACAAATGATTGAAAATGGAAAGGCGGCATCATTTATTGATAAAAAACTTTTTCAACGTAGAGGAATTGCTATTTTTAAAAATGGTCAAACTGCAATAATTGAAAGTAAAGAAGCTATTACATTAGCAGCATTTGCAAAAGATTTAGTGGCAATGAATGTAAAAGATTTTTTGTATACAGATATGGGTTCTTGGGATGAAGGTTGGTACAGAAAGGATGTGAAAACAATTGTTACTATTGGTCAAAATTTAACAGAAACAAAATACCAAAGTAATTGGATAATTTTTAAAAAATGAGAGGCACTATAATTTTTTATTTAATTTGTTTAGTAGCAAGTACAAGCATTGCCCAAGTTGTAAGTTATACACCAACATTGGTGTGTAATTTAAATGATACGGTTAGCGAATCTTCTGGTTTATTGTATGTAAATCAAACACTTTGGACACATAACGATAGTGGTGGTAAAAATGAATTATATCAAATAGATACAATAACAGGATTTATTAAAAGAAAAGTGGTGATTAAAAATGCTTCCAATTATGATTGGGAAGATTTAGCACAGAATACCACTCATGTTTTTATTGGCGATTTTGGAAATAATTATGGAAACAGAACAAATTTGTGCGTTTATAGAATAAATAAATTAGATTTATTAAATACAAGTTTAGATAGTATTATGGCAGATACTATAAAGTTTCATTATCCCGATCAAACTGTATTTACAAGCACTTTAAATGCTAATAACTATGATTGTGAGGCTTTTTTATTTTATAATGACTCATTACATCTGTTTTCTAAAAGTTGGATTGCATTTAATACTAAACATTATGTTGTACCTGCTATACCTGGTAATTATGTGGCGCATTTAGTTGATAGTTTTAATGTGAGTGGATTAATTACTGGGGCTGATATTAATAGTGAGAATCATGTGGCATTGATAGGATATAAAAAAGTGGGGTTTAATTACAATTGTTTTGCTTGGCTTTTGTTTGATTACACTTCTAGCCATTTTTTTAATAATAATAAGCAGCGCATAGAGTTGGGTGTTGCAACGACTTTAGGGCAAACCGAAGGAATTGTTTTAAAAGATGATAATACCGGTTATTTTTCATCGGAAAAAATAAATACTGGATTAAGTATTGTGCCTCCGCAATTATATAAATTCGATTTCAGTAGCTTTTATTCTACAGTAAGTATTGAGGAGGTTTACGGTGATGATGCTTTTCAAATTTACCCTAATCCTTCATTAGATGTTTTTACAATCAAATTCCCAAAAATTAATGAACTTTCAAAAATTGAAATGTATAATATAATAGGTGAATTACAGCTTATAAAAACTATTGATAGCAATAGTAATGAAATAAGTATTGATGGTAAATTTTCAAAAGGAGTCTATTTTATAAAAGGTATTTCTCTTACAGATAAATTACTGTTTACTAAAAAGATAATAATCCAATAATAATTTTATTTATTATTTACAGCGTTAAATACTTCTTTCATAAATCCAGAAGCAAATACAAAATCTAATAATTCGGGATTTGTGGTTTTAAGAATATCTTTACCATTACCACTCCACCAAGGTTTTCCTTTATAGATATAAAGAACTTTTTCTCCAATTTCTACAACAGAATTCATATCATGTGTAATTACAATTGTTGTAATATCAAATTCATGCGTAATGCTTTGAATTAGATTATCAATAACAATAGATGTTTTAGGGTCTAAGCCGGAGTTTGGTTCATCACAAAATAAATATTTAGGACTGTTTGAAATGGCTCTTGCTAAGGCTGCACGCTTTTTCATACCACCAGATAATTCTCCTGG
>CALMMX010000303.1 GCA_937868545.1 uncultured Bacteroidota bacterium | reverse complement strand
TTAGAATATTCAATAAATCTTTACAAACTAACTTAATACAACATGACGGTCCCTTATTTTTTTTAGATGAGATAGCATTGTGGTACACAGACAATATTGGTTTTCAAAAAGTCGATTTTCAAAAATCACTTAAAAGTATATCTGGCTATAAATTTGGCTCATTATTTACACTTTCTTTAAGAGTAATGTCATTAAGTTCAACAATGCCATTAAAATTAGTTAGAATTATTGGTTTATATATTTCTGTTCTAAGTCTTATATTTGCCTGCTATTTTATTTTTCGAAAATTAGTTTTTAAAACACCATCAGGGTACACCTCTATTATAGTTACCATTTTATTTAGCTCCGGAATTATTACTTTTAGTTTAGGTATAATAGGTGAATATCTAGGCAATTTAATTTCTTTATCAAACAAGAAACCATCCTATAGCATCAAGGAAAAAATATGATTATCGAACAATATGGTCTTACATATATAAGGGTAAATGAACTTGATTTAGAAACATTAAGATATTGGCGAAATCAAAGCTATATCAGAAATACAATGCAATATAAAGAATACATTACACCTAAAATGCAAATAAAATGGTTTCATAATATGAATAATAAATTTAACTACTACTTTATTATTCATCACAACCATAAAAAAATAGGATTAATAAACTGTAAGGATACATCCGTTAATTCTAAAATTGCTGAAGGTGGAATTTTTATTTGGGATAAAAATTACTGGGGCACTTCGATACCTGTTTATGCATCTTTATCTATGTTACAAGCTGTTTTTGACATTTTTCAATCAGGAGATGCATCATTAGCCACTGTGGCAATTGAAAATAAAATTGCTCTAGATTTTAATTTAAAACTAGGCTACGAAATTCAGGAAAAAACTTCAGACGGAAAATATTTAAAACTCTATTTAAGCAAAGAAAAATATCATATCCACTGCAAAAAGTTACTAAGGGCTGCTGAACTTATGTCAAACAATCAATCCAAATTTAAGTTAACAGCACAAGTGAGTCCCCTACAATCTGATGAAATTAATAAATATATTATTACTTCCTTATCTAAGCCTTAGTAGGAAAAATATCAAACTCACCTTTTTCCATAAAATACAACCACTTTTCTTTAGGAAACAAGTCCAACATAAACTCATCTCTTAAAGTTTCAATTTTATACCTTCCTATTTCTTTTGCAGTATAATTCCAATTTGGATTTGCAATGTCCAACATTAATACAAATCTATCTTCATTGCTATCATTCCAAGCTTCATGATCAAATGAATCATCAAAAATCAGCATTTTCCCTTTTTCCCAAGTACGAGTTTCTTCCCCTACTCTGATATTACAATCTTTTGGTACAACTAAACCTAAATGAGCACGCAATACCATTTTAGTAAATCCCTTATGCGCTAATATTCTTGTTTTAGGCGGTAAATAAGAAAAATCAGCAGATACCAAGCTTGGAATTTGTTTCAAAATTTCATAGGTTTTTGGACACACACTGCAATTTAAAGGATGTTTAATTCCAAAAAACTGAAAAGTAAACACTTTCCACTTATTTAAACTATTAGGATGCAAATAGGTTGGAAAGGTGCTTAACCAATAACCATTTTCTGAATTTTTTCTTAATTGATTTAATTCCTCCAAAATAATATCATAATTGTCTTCGAGAATTTTTAACTCAGGGGTCTCTTCAATTGAATAAAACCATTTTGGATTTTTTTCAGTAAATTCATTTGTGGTCATAACACTATTTTTTAACGCATCATTCATAAGTAAATTTAGTAAATTTTATTTCTAAAATAACAAATTACAATAGTAAATTATTATTTGCTTATGTTTACATTTACTGATATTAATCATTCTGAAAGCATACTTAGTTTTAAACAGAACTATTATTTTTAGAATACAATAAATGTCAACTAAAAAGAATGCATTTACATATTAATGAAATAAAAAAAATTAAATTAAACTTTATTATTTGCATGGAACGCACAGGTAGTTCCATGTTAACTGCTATGTTAAACAAAAACGAGCAAGTTTTATCTACCTCTGAAGAACCTTTTTTGCTTTATCTTTATAAAAAGTACAATAACAAATACAATTATAATAAACATGAAATTGACATTTTGGTTGAAGAATTTTGGCTAACATCAGAAAAAAACCTATCCTTATTTTACGAAACAAAGGAAAATTTAAAACAATGTTTATATAGTTACTTACCTGAAATTAACTTTAACGATTTGTGCAAAATATTGTATTTAAATTTTATTCCTTTAAAAGATAAAAATAAAATTGATGTTATTATTGATAAACAAATTAAGTTTATTCACTACATACCATTAATAATTAAAATATTTCCTGAATCAAAAATCTTGATTTTAACCAGAAATCATAAAGATGTAATAACAAGTTGGAAAAAACGAAAATTAGGACAAACTCAAAATGCTGCTTATTTGGCTAAAGTATATAATCTAAATTATATAAATATTACAAATCTAAAAAATATCGTTTCAGAAAATTTACAAATACTTAAATATGAAGATTTAGTATCTAACCCTGCAAATGAATTAAAAAAAGTATGCAATTTTTTTGGAATAAATTATTTTGAAAACATGATTGAACACCATACTCAATTTAATGCATATATTGATAAAATGGCTGATAAAATAGAGCAAGATTTTTTAGATCATTTAAAAACATTTCAGAGCAATACAATGAAACCAGTTTCAACTGATTTAATAAATGAATGGAAAAAAGTGCTAAATAATAAAGAAGTAGAAGTGTCGGATAAAATAAATTACGATTTGGATTTATTTTTTCACTATAATAACCAAAAGTCAAAGTATTTTTATACATTTTTTGATAGATTAAACATAGCTAGAGCATGGTTTGAAAAAAAATATACCATAGCATTTACATTCAATCTCCATTATGGGCTAAATTAATTATTAAAAAAAATAAATGATGATTTGGTTTAGTTTATATGATAGCTCACAATATAATGGTGCAGAAAATGCTTTTGTTGATGTAAACCAAATAAATGGTTTAAACAATCTACAAGAAAATTGGAAAGAAATTTTTCAAGAATTCAATAATTATTCAAATAAACATGAAATAAATTTTCATTTTAATACAATGATGGTTGAAAAACCGAAGTCTTGGAGAGTTAGATCTTTAAGAGTATGGGGAACGGAAATATTTGATATTCAAAAAGATTTTCCGGAAACGATGAAACTATTTAAGGAAATTCCAAATGTATTAAGTATTGGTTTTAATGTATTAGAACCACATTCGAAAATAAAACCACACTGCGGAGATACAAATTCAATTTACAGGTGCCATTTGGGGCTACAAATCCCTAAAAATGAGAAAGGATGTGTAATGAAAGTTCTTGACCAAGAAGTTAACTGGTCAAATGGTAAACTTTTTGCCTTTGAAGATGCACATCTTCATGAGGCATGGAACGAAACAGATGAAAAAAGAATTATTCTAATTTTTGACATTTTAAAACCACAATACACTAAATATAAACTTAAAATATGCGCTACCATTTTAATGAGTTTCTACATGCAACAATTAGGAAATCAATTCCCTAATTTATATCATGTTAACCGAAAGATATTTAAAATTATATTGTTTCCTTTTGTTTTATTTCTTAGGTTCGCTATTCCAATCAGAAACTGGCTAAAAAAATAAATTATCGAAACAACTCAACATAAACTTTGGTTTAGTATATACGATCAATCTAATTATAAGGATGAATCAGCTAACTTTTTTTCTCCTGAAAATTATGATTGGGCACAATCAATCATAACTAATTATGATATAATAAAACTTGAACTAATAGAGTATTTAAAACATAATAAATTAGAGAGTTATTTTAATGCATCTATGGTTGAAAGAAAAAATACTTGGAAAACTTCGTCATTAAAATCATGGGGAATAAATTTATACAAAAATCAAAATACCTTTCCTGAAACAAATAAAATTATAAGTCGTTTCCCTCAAATAGTATCAGCTTCTTTTAATTTACTAGAACCAAATGCTAAAATTAAACCACATAATGGTGATACAAATGCTATTTTTAGGTGCCATTTAGGCTTAATAATTCCAAAAAAACAGGCTATGTGTGGTTTTACTGTTAATGGTGAAACGCGTAAATGGGAAGATGGCAAAATGCTTATTTTTGTAGATGGTTTATATCATGAAGCATTTAATAATTCTGATGAAGAGCGTTATATTTTTTTATTTGATGTTATTAGAGACGAATTTTTACACAAAAAAAAATATATCTGTGCAACTGTTGTAACCGCACTTTTTTTGCAAAAGTTTGCTGAAAAAATGAAATTCTTATACAAATCTCCAACATGGTTAAATAAAATTGTTGGTTTAAGCATACATCCATTTGCAAGAATATCTATCAAACTTGCAAATAAATTCAAGGTATATTAACTTGATATTTTAAGTTTGAATTTAGATTTCAATCTTTTTAACTTTATTTTGGCGTTAACTCGGATTAATACAAACTCTTTTTGATAATCATAAAATGCCAAAACAAATTTATAAAAACTAAACATTCTAACTCTAATAATTCCGCAAAACAATAGTTTACTGGAAACTTGGTATCCTATCTGATTTCCCAATGAACCACATATAACTTCAGATTCAAAAATTTCATCTTCTGTCAATTCTCTTTTCCAAGCACTTACCCTATCATCAAATATTGGTTTACTTAAATCATTTTTTATTTTCAAACTTCTTTCGAAAAACCCTGTTTTTATCTCTCCAGCGGCTGAATTTAAATAATTACAATTTCTATAATAGAATTTTTCCTCATCACAACTTGATAAGCTTAAAAAGTCTAATATTTGATTCAACACTATAACTGAGTTACCGACTAAATCCTCATACTTTATTTCTAAAATTTTACCTGGGTACATCATTTTATACCTTTGTACTTTTCTATTAAAAAAAAGCCATCTATATGCATTAAAAGCAATGTTTGGAGACTTAAGCTCTACACTTTGCTTCCTAGAAAGTAAATTCGCTCTGTAATCTCTAACTAAATAAATAAATTTTGCATTTGGGTTAATTTTCAATAATTCACTTACATGCAAAGAATAGGATGGCTTTTTGTCTATTATACAAAGAATATCTGAAAACATTTTTCTTAAAAAATTAAATCTACAATAAATAAACTGTATCAATTCATTAAATGAAGTTAACCTAGCTACTATTAAATCATTTAATAAGTTTTCTTTAGAAAAATATGGTGCTATAGATGGATTTAATTGTATTGTAACCTCAAAATATTCAACAACTAATTCAAAATCATTTTTGGTAAAAAACACTTTGTTCTTAAAACTTTGATAAAAAAAAATTACAAAATCTGTTTCAAGAGTTACTAAACATGATTTATGTTCATTTAATAATTTAGACAATAATGTAGTTCCTGATCTACCTATTCCAATAATATAATGAGTTTGTATTGTAGAATTAGTAATTGTCATACTTTTTCACTAACGTTTTTCCTTCTATAATTTGCATTTCTAACATCATTTAAATAAAAATGTATTTTTGAGGAATTAATTAAAAAAAAAGCACCAACTCTAATATAACCAGGAATTGTTAATATAAAATATTTTATTTTTTCACAATATCCTAATGTCTTACTAGGTATATAATTATAATAACTTCCAAATTTAGAGCACACATATTCTGCTTGTTTTATTTCACTTTCAAATAACTCAATTTTCCATGCGTAAGCACGTTTTGTATTAATTGGTTTACTTAAATCAACTATTTTTTTTACAGCTCTTTCGTACACATTTTCATTTAAATTCAAATTTGAAAGCTTATCCAATAATTCTTTATGGTAATCAAATACGTTATTAGAAAATGAAACATCCAAAAAAGCCAAAACTTTTTTTACCTCTAATTCCTTATTTTCAACCAAATCTTCATATTTTAATAAAATGGTTATTTTTGAAAATTGTTGTAACATGTACTGAAGCTTTTCAGAATAATAGTTCCATATAACAGCATAATATCCTACAGATTTGATAGAATTATATGGTTTTTGACTTTGTCTGTTTGACAAAATATTAGCTCTAAAATCTCGATTAATACAAATAAACTTAGCATCTGGAAAAACTTTTAAAATTTTTTCTGTTTGAAAAGTGTAATATGGATTCTTGTCTACAATACAAGTTACCTCATCAATATTTTTTATATTCTTATAAAAACTTAAATATATTAATTTAGTTAACTGTGCATAATTAATTTTGTCTCCAACACTTAAATTACTTTCAAAAAAATCATCTTCTATATTAAATAAAATATTCTTAGTATCTATTCCGTTGCCTTTAAAATAATTAGATAAATCATTTATTAAAATTTGTGTAACAGTACTTATTGAATTGTACTTTTTATAAAAATAAAGGAAATGTTTTTTCTCAGGCGCAGAAATACAATTTGGATGATTATGTAATATCAAGGCAAGTAAAGTAGTCCCACTTCTAGCAGGTCCAATAATAAAATTAATTTGAATCTTATCGAGATAAGAAAAATCCATTCACAAAGTTTGATTTTAAATGATAACTAATAAGTCCCCAAATTGATAATGAAATTTAACAAAAAAAGTAGAGCAATTGAATTAATTCAAAAAAAATTATTTAACACCTGTATGCCCAAAGCCACCTGCACCTCTTTCAGTGTCATCTAATGAACTTACCTCAACCCAATTTATTTGCTCGTGTTTAGCAACTACCATTTGAGCAATTCGTTCTCCGTCATTTATTAAAAATGTTGCTTGCGAAATATTAACTAACAACACCTTAATTTCGCCTCTATAGTCTGCATCTATTGTTCCAGGTGAATTTAACACTGTAACACCATTTTTAAATGCTAAACCACTTCTTGGTCTAATTTGAGCTTCATAACCTTTGTGTAATTCAATAAATAAACCAGTTGGTATTAATTGCCTTTCTAATGGCTTAAGTTCTATTGGCGAATCAATGTTTGCCCTTAAGTCTAAACCAGCTGAAAACTCAGTTGCATATGCCGGTAACTCGTGCTTTGATTTGTTTACTACATTAATTTTCATGACTTATCTGTTTTATTTTTTTAAGATTATCAAATTCTAATATATAAAAAGCGTAAATAAAAACTCCAAATAAAACATTATTTAATATTATAATTATCAATTTACTATCAATACCAGAATATGTTTTTGATATTGCAAATAAACCCAAAGCCAATAAACTAAATACTGAAATACTTCGTAAATTATAATTTATAGGATAATATTTTTGACCTAAATAATATGAAATAACCATCATTATTCCGTATGAACCAAGTGTTGCCCATGCACAAGCCATGTATCCAAAACTTGGTATAAATAAAAAATTAACTAATAAAGTAATTACTGCTCCAATTATTGTAATTACAGCACCATACTTTGTTTGCCCAGTTAACTTATACCAAATAGATAAATTATAATACACCCCCAAACATAAATTTGCCAAAAGTAAAATTGGTACTACTGCTAATCCAACTCTGTATTTTTCACTAATTGCAAATTGTATCCAAGGCAAATTCATCATTGTGCCAACGAATAAGAACAAACAAAAAAGTACAAAATACTTCATAACAAATGCATTTAATTTCTTTGAATTTTTATCACTTGCATTATTAAAGAAAAATGGTTCTGCTGCAAATTTAAATGCTTGTATAAAAATACTCATGAGCATAGCAATTTTATAACAATTACTATATACTCCAATTTCATAATTACCAACCCCTTCAGGTAAAATATATTTCAAAATAATTCTATCAAAGGTTTCGTTTACCATACCTGCTAAGCCAAGTATTATTAATGGCCAAGAATAACTGAACATTTTTTTCCACAAATCTAAATCAAACACATATTCAAATCCAGTATATTCTTTTGCTAATAAAACAATACTCAAACAATTAGCTAATAAGTTTGCCACAAAAGCATATCCTATACCAATATCCGGATTATACAATGTCGAAAAAAAAGATTGCTCTCCATTTTCATATGCTTTCTTACAAATTATAAAAAAGAAAATATTAAGCAATATAGTTGAAATAACATTAATGAATTTTATTATAGCAAACTTAGTGGCATTATTTTGTTGACGTAATCGAGCAAATGGAATTTGAGTAATTGCATCTGTTGCTACAATTAATACACACCATAATACATAGTTTGA
Organism: uncultured Bacteroidota bacterium; assembly: GCA_937868545.1. GTDB lineage: Bacteria > Bacteroidota > Bacteroidia > B-17B0 > Aurantibacillaceae > UBA4416. The sequence continues at coordinate 302 of CALMMX010000303.1, read as the reverse complement.
ATGGTTTTCTTCTCTTATTAGATTGGCAATTGAATTTGAAAATAAAATCACCATTGTTGTGAAAAGCAGTGTACTTATGAAAATAGAAATTAATGCAGTTGAGTAAACTCTATTTTTTTCTTCAATCTTATTACTAAAATTAAAAAAAGCAGTTTCCATACCATATAAAAATATAATATTTAAAAAACTGATATAAGCAAAAAACGTTGCATTTGGCGCTAGTTGAGATGGTTCTTTAAAAACATAAGTTAACACAAAAGAAAACGCATAATTTATAAAACGTGGCAACACACTACCTAAGC
>CALMMX010000302.1 GCA_937868545.1 uncultured Bacteroidota bacterium | reverse complement strand
TGTTAACACAGCATTATTTGGACCATACCAACGCATGTAAAAACGTTTTAAATCATTTACATCAACTCTGTTTAAATCTTCAATATAACCAATGGTTGTCCAAGAATAAGGATGTCCTTTTTTGTATAAGGCTTCACCTGATTTCTCGCCAACAACACCGTATGGGCGATTATCATAATTTTGTCCGCGTTCATTTTTCACAGTGGCACGTTGCACTTCAAATTTCTTTTGAGTTACAGAATCTAATAAAAATCCCATTCTATCAGCTTCTAGCCATAACATTTTTTCTAACTGATTAGAAGGTACTGTTTCAAAATAATTTGTTCTATCAGTATTTGTTGAACCATTCAAGGTACCACCAGCTTCAGTAATTATTTTAAAATGTTGTTCATCGGCAACATGCTTTGAACCTTGAAACATCATATGCTCAAAGAAATGAGCAAATCCACTACGGCCTTGTTGCTCTCTGTTTGAACCTACATGATACGTAACATCTACATAAGCAATTGGGTCGCTATGATCTTCGTGTACAACAATAGTTAATCCATTTGATAAAACATATTTCTTATAGGGAATTACCATTTCATTTCCTATTTTAGAAACTGACTCAATTAATTTTGCAGGAGGTGGTATTCCTGTTTTAATATTTGAAGTTGAAACAGGCTTTATTTGAGCGTTCAAATAAATTGAAAAAAATAAATTAATAAGTAGGAATTTTTGCATTTAGTTTTGATTTAATAAAAAAAATATAAAATTATTATTTGTAAATATAAAAAAATAAAGTTCAATTAAATCATCAAAAAAAATCAACAAAAGGACACAATATGTTATTCATATACAAAGTCTTGTAATTTAAAACATTTATCAAAACTGTTGATATTTTAATTGTAACTTTGAGTGTAAATCAATTAAAAAATAAACCTATGAAAAAAAATTACTTATTAACCGGTCTTGCTCTTGGCTGCTTTAGTTTCCTTGATGCCCAAGTCATGACACAAACATTGAGTTACACTGGCTCATCTCAAACATGGACAGTGCCTAATTGCGTTTCATCATTAACTGTTGAATGTTATGGTGCATCTGGTGGAGATGGCTCCACTGGTGGAGCTGGAGCATTAGGTGGAGTTGGTGGAAAAGGTTCTAAAATTACTGCAATTAGCTCGGGTTTAGCTTTTGGTGATATTTTAAACATCTATGTTGGTGGGCAAGGAACTGTTTCTGTTGGTGGTTATAACGGAGGAGGCAATGGTGGTAATGCATTAGCTGGCGGTGGCGGTGGAGCTACTGATATCCGATTAAACTCTGCCTTAACTAGCTCTAGAGTTGTTACTGCAGGCGGCGGTGGCGGTGGCGGAAGAGCAGGCTGTGAAACAAGCATTTTAACTTTAGGTGGTGATGGAGGTTCTGGTGGTGCTGATGGAATGAATGGAGTAGATGCTCCAACATCTGGTGGTATTGCTGGAGCTGGTGGAGGTGGAATTGGAACTAATGGTGGCGTAGCAGGTATTGGTTGCGGAGGTTTTTTAGGAACAATAGGCAATACTTCAACTTCTGAAATTGGAGGTAATGGTGGCGCTGGTCAATCTTGCTGTTGTTTTTCATCTCCTAGTATCCCAGGTGGTGGTGGTGGTGGTGGTGGATTTTTAGGCGGCGGCGGCGGCGGCGGCGGTTCTGCTGGTACAACTGGATGTTCAGGAAATGATAAAGGTGCTGGCGGCGGCGGTGCTGGAGGATCTAATAATGTTTCAGCTCCATTTACACTATCTTCAACTGTATTAGCATCGAATATAGGTAATGGATATGTTGTAATTACATATTCTTTAATACCACCTGTTTCTATAACAGCAAGTAGTCCTTCTGTTTGTGCAGGTAATGCTGTAACTTTAAATGGTTCAGGTGCAACAACTTATTCATGGAGTACAGGGGCAAGTAGTCCTACTCTTTCTGTAATACCTACAACTTCAACTACATATACAGTAATTGGCACAAATGGATCTTGTGTTACTACTGCAACTGCAGCAATTTCAGTAGCTCCAAGTCCAACTGTTACAACAGTTAACTCTCCTAGTATTATTTGTGTTGGGAACACTGCTACTATATCTGCAAGTGGAGCTACAACTTATTTGTGGAATACTGGAGCATCAACTACTAACATAGTAGTAACTCCTTCAATTACAACTACATATTCAGTTACAGGTTATAATAGTTTGGGATGTTCAAACACAAGTATTTTAACTCAAAGTGTTTCTTCATGTGCTGGTTTAAAAGAAGTATTAAATTCTGATTTAGGAGCTAAATTGTTCCCAAATCCAAATAAAGGAACATTTAATTTAGTTATCCAAAAAACATCACAAGTAACAATTACAAATAATGTAGGACAGATAGTTTATAATGAACTGTTAAGTGATGGTTCATATCCTATTGATATTGAAAACAAAGCAATTGGAAATTACTTTGTGAAAATAATTCAAGGTGACAAACAACAATTAATAACATTTGTTAAATAATAATTAACTATTCAAACCAATAAAAAAATGCCCACAATACTATTTAGTTGTGGGCATTTTTACTAATAAATAATTTATAATGTATTAACTATTGCTGTTCACTATTTAATTCATATCATCAATAAATCCAGTATTTTTAAAGTAATCTACAAGAGCATCATTCATAAGTTTATTTTGTTGTTTTGCATCTAAATGAGGTAGTTTTTCTTTTACTTCCCAGTGAGGCCAATCATCATCATCTCTTCCTTTATATTCATAAAAACCATAAGGTGCAAGAACAGTGCAAACACCAATATGCATTACTTCGAGTTTTTCATCTTTTTTATAAGTTCGATAAGGTTTGTCAAGTTCTTGTAAACCGATCATAAATAAAATTGCATCATGATCCATTTCTGAACCAAAACGCTCTTTTAATTTATTTTGAAGCAATTGCCAATCAGATAGAATCTTCATCTTCTTCTTCTTCTAAATTTGCACCTTTTGGTGGTGGGATAAAATATTGCAAGTTTTCTTCGATGTAATTTAAAATTTCATCTTTTCCTTGTTTTTTTTCGGCGCTGGTTACAAAAATATCAGGCAATTCTCCCCAATAATCTAACAATCGTTTTTTATACTTTGCAAAATTACTAGCCCATTGATTTTTGCCTAATTTATCAACTTTAGTAAATGCCAATGCAAAGGGGATTTCGTGTTGAGTGCACCAATCCATAAATTCACCATCAATAGGTTGTAATTCAAGTCGGCTATCAATTAAGATAATTACTGATATTAAATTTTTACGTTTAGTAATATAGTTACTAATTAACTCTTCAAATTTATCTAAATTAGATTTACTTGTTTTTGCATAACCATAGCCAGGTAAATCTACTAAGTACCATTTATCATCAATAGTAAAATGATTTATTAATTGTGTTTTACCAGGTTTAGATGAGGTTTTCGCCAAATCTTTTTGGTTACACAACATGTTTATTAACGATGATTTTCCAACGTTACTTCTACCTATAAACGCAAACTCTGGCTTATCTGGTGCTGGACAGCCTTTATTATTAGAACTGCTTTTTAAGAATTTTGCGCTTTTTATTTCCATGATTGTAGTACAAGACTTAAATGACTGAATGACTTCAGAGAGTCAAGACTTGTTATTTATAAATGTTTAATCTAATTTTTAATTTAATAGTCGAGTACCTTTAAGCCCAATAGTACTTAGTATCTCCTCAGCTCCTAATAATTTCTTTCTCTTTTTTCTTTTATATAAGTTTCGATATGTCTATCAGATTTACTTTTATAAATATCATTAATAGTAACCAAAATACCTGTTTCTTCTACTCCACCAAATGTAGGATTAATAGCGGTACCAAACGACAACATTGTACTAGATAAATTACTATATGCATTAACCAATGGAGGTATGTTTTCTCCTAAAGCACGCACATGTTTATTTAATATAGCATGCCCTGCTTTGTAATCTTTACCTTCTATTTCTTTTAAAAATTCCGACACATCAGTTTTTAGCTCAATTCCATGAATAGGCGTTACTAATTTTTGCGGGTCAGGAAAATAATATTTCATAAAAGATAATATATAATCTCGAGCAGTTACATTAAAATCTGTGTACATAGTTACTTTCCCGTAATAATATTTCATTTCTGGATTATCAACAACAATTGCCCCTAAACCATCCCATAAATTATCTAAACTAAATAATCCTTTTCTAAAATGCTCAGATGGCTGATACTGAGGTTGTATAAACGAACGTCCTAATTCTATAGTATACGGTAAATACGTTTTATAAAATTCTTCCGAAAAATCAAATAACTCTGTAGTAGCTAGAAGCACCTTACCATTTTTATATTCAGCATCTTTACATAAAATATAACGGTATGCCCCTACAATCTCTTGTTCAACAGGATCCCAAACTAATAATTGTTTATAAGGATGGGAACACGTATCAAACTCATCAATATCAATAGATAATCCTGTTCCTCCACCTGCATGCCTAAAGGTTACTTCACGTAAGCGACCAATTTCACGCATAGTATTTGGAGAATTATGATGGGTAATAATATAAATTTCATTATCACCATTGTTTGTTTTGCGTACATATCTTTCCTTAGTTAATTCTTTTAACAAGGCTTCACGAGGTATTTTTGCAATTATATCTTCCATAGGTAAAATAGTGGTTACAAGATAACTAAAATATGTTTAAGTATAAAAAATTACCATTTATTATAATAAAAGATATTAACGTAGCACTTTTTAAAATATCATTTATTAATTGATTTTACTCGTACTTCAAATTAATACTTTTAGATATGTCGCCAATTTTAATTATTTCATGTATAGGACTGTATTTTGGAGGTTTACTCTTAATTGCCTATTTAACATCTAAAAACTCCACTGCCGAAAGTTATTTTTCGGGAAATCATTCATCACCATGGTATGCCGTTGCTTTTGGTATGATTGGTGATTCGCTAAGTGGCGTAACGTATATATCAGTACCAGGTAAAGTTGGGGCCTCACATTTTTCTTATTTACAATTGGTATTAGGGTATTTGGTTGGATATTTTATTATATCGAAAGTACTCTTACCAATTTATTATAAAATGAATTTGGTTTCGATTTATAGTTATTTGCAAGAGCGTTTTGGCAAACACACTCAAAAAACAGGCGCTTTCTTTTTTATCTTATCACGCATTTTAGGGGCATCTGGCCGATTATATTTAGCAGCAGGAGTTATTCAGTTTTTTGTTTTCGATAGAATAGAAAGTGTACATATTCCTTTTTGGTTAAGTGTTTCAGTTATTTTAATATTAATGTTACTATACACTTATAAAGGTGGTATAAAAACCCTAGTTTGGACAGACACATTTCAATCTCGCTTTTTACTTTTATGGGTTCTTTTATCAATA
>CALMMX010000301.1 GCA_937868545.1 uncultured Bacteroidota bacterium | reverse complement strand
AAACTGTTCAAAAAACTCGTGAATTTAAAGACACAACTTTTTCCAATAATATTCTTTCAAGTTTACTTTGGAATATTGCAGTTAAGTTAAATTCAAATAATCAAATTGGATTTAAAAATTTGTACTCAATTAATGCAGATGATAAAGTTGTTTTACGTAAGGGAATATATGATGCTACTGATGTTAGTAATTTAGCATGGCAAAAGTCTAATGTTAGATTTTACACCCAAAACAATATTTATTCAGGTCAGTTAAATGGTGATCATTATTTACCTAAAAGTAAAGTGAAGGTCAAATGGATAGGAGGTTTGAGTAACATACAAAGAAATATTCCTAATTTAAGAAGAATGGTATATCAAAAAACAAGTGGTGCAGAAGATGATTCTGTGAAGTACGCAGCACAAGTATTAGATGATGCAGTTGGACCTACTAGTTCGGGCTCTATGTTCTTCTCTAAAACTAAAGAAAGTATATATAGTTTAAAGTATGATATTTCTAGGGTTTTTGAAATGAAAAAATCTAAACACGAAATTAAAATTGGAGGTTTTAACCAGTATAGAACACGTGATTTTACTGCAAGATTGCTAGGTTATACAAAATTTAATAATCCTAGATCTCCAACAAATCCTACAGCTGCTTTATTTAATAATGAGTTGTTATTGTTAGATGAAAGCCAGATATTTAATGAGCAAAATATTGGTTTTATTGATGGTCCAGGAAATTATGATGGTGGTTTTAAAATATCAGAATCTACTACATACATTGATAGTTATCAAGCATCTTCAAATTTAAATGCAGGTTATATCATGTCTGATTCTCGTATAATGGAAAAATTGCGCTTTATTTATGGTTTAAGAGTTGAGTCATACAAGCAATCGCTATCATTATTAGATCCAAATTTTATCAAAAAAACAAAAGATACTACTGTTATTGATTTTTTACCTTCTATTAATGCTGTGTGGTCTTTAACTAATCAATTAAATATTAGAGCTGCTTATTATAGAACGGTAAATAGACCAGAATTTAGAGAGTTGGCTAATTTTAATTTTTATGATTTTGTAACTGATTATCAAACTTCAGGTAATGATAATTTAAAACGTGCAATTATTAATAATTATGATTTAAGATTTGAATTTTATCCAAAAAAATCAGGACAAATAATTTCGGTTTCTGCTTTTTATAAAGATTTAAATAATGCAATTGAGCAAATTGCAGGTAATGGTCAATTAAGATCTATTAATTATGCAAATGTTGAAAAAGCAACTAATATGGGTTTGGAATTTGAATATAGAGTATTGCTTTCAACAATTTTCAAAAATGATTCTTCAAGTTTTTTAAATGGAACAACTTTGTTTACTAATTTTTCTTATATAAAATCGGAAGTTGATGTTTCAAAATTAAATTATGTAGAAGCAAGACCTTTACAAGGGCAAAGTCCAGTTATTATTAATGCTGGTGCACAATACATAAATCAAAAATATAATTTTGGTGTTAGTGTTTCATATAATTATGTTGCAAAAAGAATTATAATTGTTGGAAATGTAGATGAACGCACAATTTGGGAGAACCCACGCCACGTGTTGGATTTACAATTATCTAAAACATTTAAAGATAGAGTTGAATTAAAGTTTAATGTTAGAGATATTTTGGCACAGAATTTAATTTTGTATCAGGATATTAATAGTAATAATAAATTTGATAAAGGTTCACTTATAAGTAATAAAGAATTTCAAAGAAATTCTAGTGATGATAATGTGATGTTAAACACTAAACTAGCACCTACAATTAGTTTATCTCTAAGTTATAAGTTTAAGTAGTTACATTTTAAATATTTTTTAAAAACCTTTATTTTATTAAGATAAAGGTTTTTTTTATTTGTCTACTTTAAGGTTAAGAAAAAGTTATTTTAATCACTCTATTGTTCACTTAATCTTAATACATAGGTAATAATATAGTAAGGCACATCTAACTTTTAGGTAAAGTAGTGTTAGTTAATTTGTAATGTTAAATTAAATAAAACAAAACATGAAAAAAATCTACACATTAGCATCATTTTTATTGCTTGGTATTTCAGCTTCGGCACAGTCTGCCTTTTGGACTGCAACTTCTTACAAAGGGGCATTTCCAGTTACTGATGGATTAACAGGAACAACATCAAACGATTGGACAGCTGGTTGGGCAAATTGGGATCCACAAATTACAGTTTACCCTGCTGCAACAACTACAATTTCATCAAACATTACAACTAATACAACTTGGACATCTGGTAACACTTATTTACTTGTTGGAAATATTTCAGTTACACCTGGAAACACTTTAACAATTCAGCCAGGAACTATTATTAGAGGAGATAAAGCATCTAAGGCTTGTTTAATTATTACAGCAGGTGCTAAGATTATGGCGCAAGGAACTGTTACTCAACCAATAGTTTTTACTTCAAACGAAAACACTAGAAATCCTGCTGATTGGGGTGGTGTAGTTATTTTAGGAAACGGAATATTAAATACTGCATGTGCTACATGTACTTCAACAGTAAGAACTAATTATATAGAAGGATTTGCAACTAATTTCCCTGAAATATTATATGGTGGAAGCAATAATGCTGATAACTCAGGTGTTTTTTCATACTGTAGAATTGAATTTGCAGGTGTTGCGCTTTCTTCAACAGCAAACTCAGAACTTAATGGATTAACATTAGGTGGTGTTGGTTCAGGAACTCAAATTGATCACGTACAAGTTTCTTTTGGAGGTGATGATGCCTTTGAATGGTTTGGTGGTGCAGTTGATGCAAAATATTTAATTGCATTTAGAGGTTTAGATGATGATTTCGATACAGATTTCGGTTATGCTGGACGTGTACAATTTGGAATATCAGTGAGAGATAAAGATATTTCTGATGCTGCAGGAGATTCAAATGGTTTTGAATCGGATAATTTTAATGCTGGTTTAGGAAGAACTCCAATTACAAAAGCAGTATTTTCTAATATGACTATGATAGGGCCAAAAAGAAACGGTACAGTAGGTTTACCTGTAGGAGAAAAATTTGAAAGAGGAATTTTCACAAGAAGAAATACTGGAATTTCAATTCATAATTCTATTTTTTGTGGTTGGGAAAAAGGATGGCATTTAAGTGGTTCATCTACATTTGATAATTTTAATGCAACTACAAGTTTAGATTCATTAGGTCTTATTAAAAACACAATAATAACAACTGATATTACTACTAAGTTTGTAGGAGATGCAGGTGGAGCAAACTCTGCTTGGTATAATACATATGCTGGTTCTAATTCAATTGATACAACAAAAACTGTTGCTCAAGTTGCTTTTGTTAATGCTTTTCCAACAAATTTATACGATAATAGTGATTTCCGTTTAATGGCAACTTCAGCAGCATCTGTAGGTGCAAGTTTTGTAGGACCTCAATTTACAGGTGGTTTTGTTGGTATTAATGAATTAAATGCAGTAAACAATACTTTTGTAGTATATCCTAATCCTGCAAATGTAAATGCAACTATTTCTTTTTCATTAGTTGATAATGCAAAAGCAAGTGTTTCTGTATACGATGTAATTGGCAATTTAGTGTTGCAAATTACTCCAGAACAATTATTTGAAAAAGGAAATAATACTATTACTGTAAATACTTCTAATTTATCAAATGGTATCTACACTGTTTCTTTAGAAATTAATGGTGCTAAGGAATCTAAAAAATTAGTTATTACTAAATAATATCAAATTTATTAAAAGGGTACGAAGCGTATTCGTACCCTTTTTTATTTTATTTTATGGAAAATCAATTCGATATACTATTTTGTGTAAATACAAATAATCCAATTTCAAAAGCTATTAAGTTTTTGAAGGAAAAGAATTATTCGGTTTATATTGCACATTCTGAAATTGAATTGAATAAATTTCTACTAGAGAAAAAAATTAGTTTGCTTGTAATCGAATTGGATTTCGAATCGAAAGATGCTATAAGTATTACAAATGAAATAAGAAATTCTAAAAATAGTTTTCAACCTCATATTTTTATTTTTTCAAGTAAACAAGATGATTACATTCAAATTACTGCATTTAATGCTGGTGCAGATGATTATATTATAACCCCAATTAAACCAATTTTATTTGAAGCAAGAATTGCCTCATATAAAAAGAGAAAAAAAGAAGATGGTTCAATTATGAACAAACCTTTGGAATTGGGTAAAAAATTCCATGTAGATAAAGAACAGTATTTAATTATTACGGAATCAGGAAATATAAGTTTGCCAAGAAAAGAGTTTGAAATGGTTGATTTAATGTATCAAAACAGTAATAAGATTTTTACTCGTCATGATTTTGCAAATATCATTTGGCATTCTGCAGAAGTTGCTAATAGCAGAACCATTGATATACATATCAGAAACATAAGAAAGTTGTTAGGACAAGATATTATTAAAACCTCAAAAGGTATTGGATACAGCATCAATATCTAATTAATTTTCTTAAGATTGTTAGTTATCAGCTCCAAATTGTTCAAATCTTATAGTTAATCTGTGCACTTTTTTTTAATAGACTATAGGATTTTCATTTTTTTTTATTTAATATTGTTATATGAACATATTTAAACTTATAACTAAAGTTGTTTTATTAGCCTCAATTTGTTTTACCACAACGGTTGTGGCACAAACAGGTGGAAGGAAAAAAGAACACCGTAACCAACGTAGTGGAAGTTTATTTCATAGAAAAAAGAGTTCAGGTCATGCTGATGCTTTTGCAAAAGGAGGAAACCACAAAAGTTTTTTTGCAAGAGTTTTTAAAGGAAAAAGTAAAAATGGTCCATGGGTTTACAAAAAAACTAATCCTGGTTTAAAACAAAATAAAGAACAATCTCGCTTATTTTCTCGTAATAGAACAAAAGCTAAACAATACAGAGATGGAATGTTAGCTAGTCAAAACAAAAAAAGAGCTAAGAATAGACAACATAGCAGCTTTACTAAAAAGAAAAGATAATAAACCTTACATAACTTTTAATAAAATCTCACCAATAAAAGGTGAGATTTTTTATTTTTGCTAAATATTATATTCTTATGAACGTTTTAATTCTTGGATCGGGTGGAAGAGAGCATGCATTTGCTTGGAAATTATCTCAAAGTAAACAATTAGAAAATCTTTACATTGCTCCTGGTAATGCTGGAACGGCCCAATGTGGTACAAATGTAAATATTGCAGTTTCTGATTTTGAGTCAATAAAAAAACTGGTTTGGGAAAAAAGTATTGATTTAGTATTGGTTGGACCAGAAGATCCTTTAGTAAATGGCATTCATGATTTTTTCTTGCAAGATGATATTTTGAGAGAAATACCTGTGATAGGTCCAAAACGCGATGGAGCTCAATTAGAAGGAAGTAAAGATTTTAGTAAGCAATTTATGCTAAAACATGGAGTGCCTACTGCTCGATATAAAAGCTTTACAGCTGCAAACATTAATGAAGCGCCAGCATTTTTAGAATCGTTAAAACCACCGTATGTATTAAAAGCAGACGGTTTAGCTGCTGGTAAAGGTGTTTTAATAATTAATGATTTAGAGGAGGCTAAACAAGAATTGCAAAACATGATATTAAATGCAAAGTTTGGAAATGCTGGAAATACAGTAGTTATTGAAGAGTTTTTAGATGGAATAGAATTATCTGTATTTGTTTTAACGGATGGTAAATCATATAAAATATTACCTGCTGCAAAAGATTATAAGCGAATTGGTGTTGGAGATACTGGTTTAAATACAGGTGGTATGGGGGCTATTAGTCCTGTTCCATTTGCAAATCAGGAGTTTATTAATAAAGTTGAGGAACAAATTGTAAAGCCTACTATAAATGGCTTATTAAAAGAAAATATTGATTACAGAGGATTTATTTTTATTGGATTAATGAATTGTGATGGAGAGCCAAAAGTAATTGAATATAACTGCAGAATGGGTGATCCTGAAACTGAAGTTGTAATTCCACGTATTGAATCAGATTTATTAGACTTATTGCAAGGTGTGGCTACTCAAACATTACATACAAAACAATTTAATGTTAGCACACAAACAGCAAGCACTGTAGTGTTAGTTTCTGGTGGCTATCCAGAAGATTATGAGAAAAATATTGAGATTACAAATCTTCATAATTCGCCAAACAGTCATATTTTTCACTCAGGAACTACCATTAAAGATGATAAAGTTGTAACAAATGGTGGGCGTGTTTTTGCAGTTACATCTTTTGGAAACTCAATAAAAGAAGCTGTTGAAAAAAGTTTTATCACTGCAGAGCAAATTACCTACAATAAAAAATATTACAGATCTGATATTGGAAAAGATTTGATGTTACTAGAAAACAACTAATTACTTATACATTACACTTTTGGTTTTTCTATTTTTATATACTGAGATTTCTGAATATTTTTTGGCTTGTTGCAATCAACTTGCAGCCCATGGAAAAGTACATATTATCAGATGGCCAGTAAATAAAGAAGCACCATTTCAATTTAGTGAAAACACAAAATTAAATCTGTATTCAAAGCATGATTATAGTTTTGATGAGCTTCAAACTCTTGTAAAAAAAATAAACCCAACATCAATTGTATGTAGTGGATGGATTGATAAAGATTACCTTAAAATCACTAAGCAATATTATAAAAAAGTACCAACCATTATGACTTGCGACACGCATTGGCGTGGCGATTTAAAACAACAAATTGCAAGGGTGTTGAGTAGATTTACATTGTTAAATATTTTCTCTCAAGCATGGGTACCAGGGCAAATTCAAAAAACTTACGTTCAAAAACTTGGTTTTAAAAACGAATGTATCCAAACTGGTTTTTATTGTTGCGATTTAACTTTATTTGAAACTATTTACCAATCTCAAAAACAAATTAAACAAAACAATTTTCCAAAACGTTTTTTATTTGTTGGCCGATATTATGATTTTAAGGGAGTTACAGAGCTATGGGATGCATTTATTGAATTGCAAAATGAATCTCCTAGCGATTGGGAATTATGGTGTTTAGGTAAGGGTGATATTGCACCATTAGTTCATCCAAAAATTAAACATTTCGGATTTGTGCAACCTACAGATTTATCAAAATACACAGAGCAAACAGGAGTATTTGTTTTACCTAGTAGAAAGGAACCTTGGGGTGTTGTTGTTCAAGAATTTGCAGCCTCAGGTTTTCCATTATTATTAAGTAATAGAATAGGAGCAAAAGAACAGTTTTTGTTAGAAGGAGTAAATGGATTTGAGTTTGAAGCTGAAAACAAAGAAAGTTTAAAAAGTGCATTAAAGAATATTATTGCCTTATCAGATGAATCATTAATAAAGATGGGGCTTGAATCAAATAAAATTTCAAAAACTATAACACTAGAAAGTTGGGTAGATTCTTTGTTGAAGATGGCAAAAGGTAATTAGTAATTATACTTGTTCTTCCAACGTTGTTTTAAAAAATCTTTTAATTCTTTTTCTCTCGAATTTTCTGATGGATTAAATAATGTAGTACCACTAATTTCTGATGGTAAAAATTCTTGTTCAATAAAATTACCTTCGAAGTCATGAGAGTATTTGTAGTTATCTCCATAGCCAAGTTCTTTCATTAATTTTGTTGGTGCATTACGTAAGTGCAATGGCACTGCCAAATCGCCAGTTTGTTTTACAATTTGTTGTGCTTGATTTATTGCCATATAACTACTATTGCTTTTTGCTGAGCAAGCTAAGTAAGTTGTGGTTTGTGATAAAATAATTCTGCACTCTGGATAGCCAATAATATTTACGGCCTGAAAACAATTGTTGGCCATTACTAATGCAGTAGGATTTGCATTACCTATATCTTCTGATGATAAAATAAGTAATCGTCTAGCAATAAACAGAGGGTCTTCTCCACCTTCAATCATTCTGGCAAGCCAATACACAGCTGCATTTGGATCCGAACCTCTTATTGATTTGATAAATGCCGAAATGATATCATAATGCTGTTCGCCACTTTTATCGTATAATGCTAAATTTTGTTGTATGTATTTCTTTACTAAATCATCAGTTATTACTTTGTCATCATCGCTAATACAATTAACTACAATTTCTAATGCATTAAGTAGTTTTCTTCCATCGCCCCCCGAAATTCTTAATAACGCCTCTGTTTCTTTAAGTACAATGTGTTTTGTTTTTAAATACTCATCATGTTCAATAGCATTATTAAGTAGAGAAATTAATTCATCTTTACTTAAATTTTTTAAAATATAAACTTGACAGCGAGATAATAAAGCGGGTATAACTTCAAAACTTGGATTTTCAGTAGTAGCACCAACTAAAGTAACTATTCCTTTTTCTACCGCATTTAATAAAGAATCTTGTTGCGATTTGCTAAAACGGTGTATCTCATCAATAAATAATATTGGTTTTTCTTGTTTAAAAAAACCGCCGTCTCCTTGTGCTTTTTCTATTACATCCCTAACATCTTTTACACCAGAATTTATGGCGCTTAATGCATAAAATGGGCGTTTTAATGTATTTGAAATGATTTGAGCAAGTGTAGTTTTGCCAACGCCTGGAGGTCCCCACAAGATTATTGAAGGTAGCAGGTTTTGGTCAATTGCTTTTCTTAATCCCGATTCTGGGCCAATAATATGCTGTTGACCAATGTAATTATTTAAATGTGTGGGTCTTACACGTTCGGCTAATGGTTGCATAAAATTGAGTTATTTTGTGATTTCAATAATAGTAAAATTACTATATTTACCTAAAATAAAAACTAATACAATGATTAAATTAAAACATATTATTATTTCAACTTCGGTTGTTGCAATTGGCCTATTAACATTAAATGCAGCATATAAAGGTGAACCAAAAGATGCCTTAGATAAAAGAATTTTTAAGGTTACCATGACGGAAATTAAGGAAGGCGCTGCTCCTAAAAAAGGAGTTGAAGATGAAATTGAGTTTAAAGCCGGAAAAGGAATGTTTAGCAATTTTCTTTTCGAGAAATTGGAGTATAAATGGATTAAATATGAAGTAAAGAAAGATTCAACTTTTACTGATGAAGAACAAAATGAAGTACATTGGGTTGAAGCCGAGATTTCTACTACAGATAAATCTGACCAAACTATGTTAATGACTTGTACTGTTGAAGATTATGATATTAGTGGTGAAATTAAAATTACAAAGAAAGATAAGTTAAAAAAGAAATACGAGTTTTCTGGTAAAGAAAAACCTAAAAAGAAATAAAAATAATAACATTAAAAAAAGCGGATAGATGAATTTCTATCCGCTTTTTTTATTCCTGTTTTTAAAGTGAATTGTAGAAGGCTATTAATTAAAAAAATTATATCATACCCCTAGCTTTTAGCTCTAAGTATTTGTTAAGTGTATTTACTGTTAAATCTTTTGGCTTGGTGTAAACACATTGTATGCCTGCATTTTTTAATTCTATGCTGATTTGTATTTTTTCGTATTCAAATTTTTTGGCAATAGTTTGGTTATATATTTCACCAGTGTTTACAGGTCTTTTGGTTAATAGATTATGAAGCTCTGTATTTTCAAAAATGATAACAACTACTAAATGGTGCTTGTTTATTTGTTTGATGTATTTTAATTGACGTTTTAATCCAGCTAATGTTTCAAAATTTGTGTATAGTAAAAATAAACTGCGTTGAGATAATTTTACTCTTACTTGAGTTAATAAGCTTTCATAGCTTGATTCTTCAAAATTTGTTTTAGCATTATACAAATTTTCTTGTATACGATACAGCTGGTCGCCCTTTCTATCTGCTTTTACAAAGTTTTGTAAATTATTAGAAAAAGTAATTAAACCAGGTTTGTCTTGTTTTATAAAACTTATATGACTTAATACCAGTGCAGCGTTTATAGAATAATCAAGCAGACTCATTTCTTCAAATGGCATTTGCATTACTCTTCCCATATCAATTACTGAATAAACTTGTTGTGCTCTTTCATCACGGTAATAATTAACCATGAGTTGATTTTTTCGAGCTGTAGCTTTCCAGTTTATGGTTCTAATATCATTTCCAATGACGTATTCTTTTATATGATCAAACTCGCTACTCTGACCAATTTTCCTCATTTTTTTAATACCTAAGTCAACCAGTTTATCGCTTATTGCCATTAGTTCAAATTGCCTCAATTTTATAAAGGATGGATAACATGGCATCATTAAAGGAGTATTGCTAATGATTTTACGTTTAGCTAATCCTAATAATGTTGATACATTAGCATTAATACTTCCAAAATGAAATTCACCTCTGCTTGTTGGTCTTAGGTTATATTTGAATTTGTAGGATTCGTTTATATCTAAAGATTTTTTTATTAAAAAATTTCTGAATTGAAATTGGTCAGGTATTTCATCTATGATTGAAGCGTTAACTTTAAAGGCATAGGTGTTTATAACTTCAATAAATATTTCATTTTCATCTCCATTCGATAGCTTATCGTATACGGTTGATCTGTTCAATTCTAGTCCTTTTTGGTTTGCAAATAATAGTATTGCATCTACGATAGTTGCAATTAATAATGCCCAAAATAAAATTATAGCAATTAAATAAATCCAAGGAAAAATAAAGGCAAATACAAATAAACATACGTTTATACCTAGCAATATATATAATTGCAAAGTAAAGCCTAGAGATGAAAATATGTATTTAATCGATTTAATGTGAGTTTAAATTAGGTTAATGTATTTTATTTATTTCTAATTTTTTAAATTCAAAATGTCTGTTTCAAAGTTATTTAATTTATAAGATTGCCTCGTACCTCGCAATGACGTTATTATTATCTTGGAATTTCAATTTTATCCACCAATTGTTTAATAACAGTATCAATATTTACTCCTTCCATTTCTTTTTCTGGAGTAAGCATTACACGATGTCTCAATACTGGAGTGCTTACATGTTTAATATCATCAGGACTAACAAAATCTCTGCCCCTCATACAAGCACATGCTTTAGCTGCATTTAAAATTGCAATTGAAGCTCTTGGCGAGGCACCTAAATACAAGGAAGGATTTTTTCGAGTACTTGCTACAATTTGAGCAATGTATTTTAATAAATGTTCTTCAATAATAATATTTGAAACAGTGCTTCTTAATTGAGCAATATCGTTTTTATTAAGAATAGGATTTATTTTAGTTAAATCCATACTATTTTTATTAGTATGAGAATTTTGCAAAATGCTAGTTTCTTCCTCTAAACTTGGGTAGTTTACAATAAGTTTAAAAACAAAACGATCGAGCTGAGCTTCTGGTAATCTGTATGTTCCTTCTTGTTCAATAGGGTTTTGAGTTGCAATAACCATAAATGGATTTCCTAATAAATAAGTTTTACCATCTATAGTAATTTGTTTTTCTTCCATTGCTTCAAACAACGCTGCTTGTGTTTTTGCAGGTGCTCTGTTTATTTCATCTGCTAAGGCAATATTTGTAAACAAAGGTCCTTGCTTAAATTCAAAATCATTAGTTTTAGAATTATAAATTGACGTACCAGTAATATCACTTGGCATTAAATCTGCTGTAAATTGTATACGTTTAAAATCTGCATTTATAGTTTTTGCAATTAATTTTGCAGTTAAGGTTTTTGCAACTCCTGGCACACCTTCAATCAAAACGTGACCATCTGCTAACAAAGCAATAATTAAAAAATCAACTAAATCTGCTTGACCTACTAAATAGGTTGCTAATTCTTTTTTAATACTTTCAACTTTTTGAGTTAAGTCTGTTAAATTAACTCTCGATTCAAAATTTTCCATTATCGTATGCTTTTTTGTTTAAAATTATTAATTCTATTATTCAGTTCCAGTAAATCGTTTTCGGTTAAACTTGGCGCTTGTTTTAGGTTTTCGCAGTATGTAAATAATTTTTTTATGTTATCTAATTCAATTCCACTAAGCATGTGAATTGTTTGATAAAAAGTATCATCAAAATCAGAAGTGTTCACTCCAAATTTTTTTCTGATTTCATAATAAAAATACTGTATTTGTTCTTCAGCTATGTATTTATGATTTTTCGAATTATAATAAACCTGACTTATTACATCCACAAAGTTTAAGGTTGAGTTTTCTAATGGTTTAATAATGGGAATTGCTTTTTGTTTTCGTTTTAATTCAAATGCCATAAAAAACAGTAAACCGCCAATTAGCAATAAATAAGCCATGTGTAATGACTCGTTATTAAAAATAAATTGAAAAATGCTTTTGTTTTCTGTTTTGTAAGTTTTATAATATTCATCCCAAATAATAGTATTGTTTTTAATACTGCTTAAAAGAGTATATATATAATAACGATTTGGATGGTTTGCGATGTAAAGGTTGCCAAATGCATCTGGTGTAGATGATAAAATTAATTTGCCAGCACCTATTTGTTTTTGAATTAAAACAGGCCTTTTAATTTTATTTAAAGCTAATACGTTAAAGTTTAAAGAATCAAATTTCCAGAAATAGCTTTCAGTAGCTGCAATCGAATAACTGTATTTTTTTAATTTGTTATTTTTTTCTTGTACATATTTTATTTCAAAGGCAGGTTTTAATACAAGTGAATCTAGGCTTTTTGCTTGAGTATCAAAATATAAAGTTGCTGTATTTATTAGTAAAGTATCTTCTAACTTTCCGTAAAAATTATTAGCACAAAGTAATACTATATTGCCTTTTCTAATGAATTTTTCTAAACTTTTATATTCAAGTTCAGTAATATTAATATTATCGTTTATTACTATAAATGTATTATTACGTGAAGTTGTTGCATTGTTTAGGTCATAAATGGTTTTGGTATTAGTTTCAAGCTTATTGCAATAAGTGTCTTCTAATAAGTTATAAATTACAAAACAACCAAAAGGAATTTTATCTTTTTTGAAATAGGTTTTTGTCCAATTGATGGGTTTAGGCATATTATATTGCAATACAATTACCCCTATAAATATAGCGGCAAGTATATAGTAATATTTTTTATTCCCTTTAAACATTTATGAGTTTCTCAAATTCGGCAAACTGTTTTTCAAACTGTACGTATGTTGTAGGTGTTATTTTATATTCTCCATACCAAGCATAGTCGTAAATTCTACTAATGTCCTTAAACTGCGGATAGATTGTTGTTTTAATTAACTCATTACTGTAATCAATATTTGTTTTGTAGGGTAACCAAGTAATTTTATTTGTTTCGTTTAATGTGTTAAGCTGTTTCAAATAATGCCATCTAATAGCTAAACGAAAGTTGTTTTCTTTTATGGCAAGATTTATTTTTTCAGCAAAATTAATTCCCGAAATATCTTCTTCTATATCTGTAAAATTAAAAGTGTTCTTTTTTGCACTACTTTTAAAATACCTAGTAAAATTAACTTTTGTGAGTGCCCAAATAATTACAATTAATCCAATTACAACTACTATCCAAAATAAAACACGTGTGGAGTTTCCAACAGATTCGTAGTTATCATTTCCGAAAATTAGACTTGCTAACCAATTAATAAAACGCTGCCATAAGCTTATATCACTTACATCTGTTTTTTTTACAAAATCTAAATCCACCTGGCTAAAAACGTCTTTTTCCTTAGTGCTGCTTGGTGTTATTTGTTTTATAATAGTTGAATCAAATTTTAAGGTAATAGTATCTCCTATTATGCTATTAGCATACATTAAACAGAGTATTACCTTAAAAATAGCGCGCATTATTTTATTTCGTCAATTCTTTCTAATAATCCTTTTCCTTCTTGTTTTTCCTCTAAACTCATATAATGAAACGCAGAGGTAATATTGCCAATAGATGATGCGCATGTTGTTAAAAATATACTTACAGTATAAAGTACTAATAAAATAATTGAATGATCATTTTGCGTTTCGGTTCTATTTAATCCACTAAACATATCTATCATTGATACTACTGTAGCGGGCAAACTAAATAGTACGTTTAATATCATTAAAGAAATCATTACAACAACCATTATTAACCAAGTCCACCAAAAATTATCTTTCATGTATTTTCTAACTTTACCTAAGGCTGAAAAAATTGACATCTTATCTCGCACTACTAAATAGAATCCCGCTGGTATAAAATAAAAAAGAATTGGCATAAATATTAATATGGCAAAGAAAACGGCAAAGCCAATTAATATTCCTCCACCAATGCCAAGTAAAGCAACTATTGCTATGCATACAAGAGTTATAATACCAATTACTGCACCAAATGCTAAAGAAAATAATAGTATCGAACCAATTACTGAACCAATATTACTTTTCATACGCGCTCCAATTTCTGAAAGAGTAATTTTTTCTTCTATTGGTTTATCATTATATAATCCTAGGTAATGATAAACATAACTTAATAAAAGAGTATGTGTAATAAAACTAAATACCAACATAGCGCCAATTGAAATAAAATAATCTGTTGTAAAATTACTTAAGCCTCCCATTGGATTAGTTCTAAATGAATTTAAAGAAGATTGCATATAGCCATAACTTAAACCCATTAGTAATAGAAATGGCCCAACAATTATAATTAAATTTCCAAAAAATGATTTAAAATTTTGTTTAATGAATTTTAGAGAATCGCCCAGTACTGAACCAAAATCACGTTCTTGTTTAAATTGAATTTTTTGTTGCATAGGTTTTGTTTTTTAATTTAAGTGGTAAAATAATAAAGTAGTATATAATAAAAGATAAAGAGCCAATGATAATTAAAAGGCTTAACCATAATTCCATTTCAGTATATCGTGTAATAAAACTTTCTAAAAAGCCAGCACAAATAAAAACTGGAATTAGTCCTACAACAATTTTTATAGTGTCTTTTGCTCCCATTTTAAAGGATTCTAACCGCGAGTAAGTTTTAGGAAACATAAAACTATTGCCCAATGCCAGGCCTGCACATCCTGCAATTACAATTGCCGAAATTTCTAAAGTACCATGAATCCAAACAACTTTTAATGCTTTACCTAAAACATTGTATTGGTAAAACATGGTAAAGAAAGAGCCTAGCATAATGGTATTTTGTAAAATATAAAAACCAGCACCAAATGAAAACAGCATTCCAAATGCCAACATAAAAAAAGACACTTTAATATTGTTTATGGTTATGTATATAAACATAAACCAATTTGGCATTTCGCCATATATACCAATCGGATTTCCATTTTTAATGCGTTCAATGGTTTGGTTAACGTAATCATCACCAACAATTAATCTAATAAAATCTTCGTCGTATAATTGAGATACAACACCTAGTAATGTTCCAAGCACAGAAATTATAAAAGAGGTTAGTAATGTTTTATGGTATTTGCCAAAAAGAGATGGCAGTTCTACTTTCCAAAAATCCCAAATACGTTTATTACTTTCTTTTTTGTTTTTATAAATGAGCTGATGAATTCTGCTTGTAAGGCTATTTAAATAGGTTGTAGTTTTGCTATTATTGTAATTACTTTTAGAGTATGCCAAATCATCCGTTAGTTCAACAAACATATTAGCAATTTTTGCTGGGTGTTCATGCTCCTTTTGGTCTAACGATTTCTCGAAAGATTCCCACTTTTGCGAATTTTGTTTAAGAAAGGTTATTTCCTTCATAATATTACCACATAAATATATCAAATTTGTTTTAAATCTCTTATTGTTTTATATTTAGTTTTTTGAAAACAGTTTCTTTAGTTATTTTTAAGATAAATGGAAAATATTAGAATAAATACCACACAAAATGTTGCGCTTGATTATGAAGCAGCAGGGGTTGGCTACCGTATTTTAGCTGCTCTGCTCGACGGAGTTTTTATAGTGGTGTATTTTGGAATTATGGCATTTTTGTTTGGTGCATTAGGTTTTAATTATTTTTTAGATGACCATCAGTATTTAGCATATGCACTTATTATTTTACTGAGTTTGCCAATTTTGTTATACCATTTTTTGAGCGAATCGTTTATGAATGGGCAAAGTCTTGGAAAAAAGGTTTTAGGAATTAAAGTAGTAAAGCTAGATGGCACACAACCAGGATTGGGTTCTTATTTTGTACGTTCAATTATGCGTGTTATTGATATACAAATTAGTAATGGTGTGGTTGCATTAATAAGCATTGCTGTAACCGATAAAAGCCAACGCTTGGGTGATATGGCAGCAGGAACAACTGTTATAAAGTTAGGTTCAAAAGTTACTTTGCGCGATACTATTTTATATAAACAAATAGACGATTACAAAATTAGTTTTGAGCAAGTATCTTTGTTAAACGATAAAGATATTGATATTATAAAAGATGTATTGCAGCATAGTTTGGCAAATAACAAGCCACAAAATTTAAAAGTATTGGCAGACAAAGTAAAAACAAAAATGGCTGTTGAAACTAATTTAAATAATGAATTGTTTTTAAAAACGGTGTTGATTGATTACAGTCATTACCAATTTGAAAAATAAATTGAAAGTATATTATGATAAAAAAAATTGAACATATTGGTATTGCAGTAAAAGACATAAATAACTCTAACCAATTATTTAAAAAATTATTTGGGGCCGAACATTATAAAACAGAAACAGTAGAAAGTGAAGGAGTTAGCACCAGTTTTTTTATGCTAGGTGAAACTAAAATAGAATTACTAGAAGCTAAAACAGAAACTAGCGCTATTGCTAAGTTTATTGAAAAGAAAGGAGAAGGCATACATCATATTGCTTATGAAGTTGATGATATTTATTTGGAAATGGAACGTTTAAAAAGCGAAGGCTTTGAAGTGTTAAACGCTGAACCAAAAAAAGGAGCTGATAATAAATTAATTTTCTTTCTACACCCTAAAAGTACTAATGGTGTTTTGGTAGAGCTTTGCCAAGAGATTAGGTAGCATATTTTTTAATTTTTGATACTTAATCAAAATATGTTTTAAAATTTTATTCGTTTTTAAACGTTTGATATCGGATAATTTATGAGGCATATACAACATACGGTTGCAATATTGGACTATATTTTGTAGTTTTATAGTACTTAGCGATAAGTTACTACCAATAGCTGGACAAACAACTAACTGACAAAAGGCATCTGAATAACGACATTTTAAATATTCAATTTGACAAAAAAATTATTGTTCAAGAATTTATTCCGAATGACAAAAAGCCTTTTTTTAATTTTTACCAAGTCTATATTTTTTCACTTCTTTTGATTATAACACTTGTAGGTATTGTATATTTTATAAAAATAAACGATGAAATTTTAACAATAATATATGTTACAATGCTAATTGCTGGAATTACAGTAGTTGTAATAAGATTTGTTGCATTATTTTCCTGTGAGTTTCTTAGCGGACATTATGGTGACCAAATAATATTTGATAAGAAAGGTTTAGAGTTAAATGGCAAACTTTTCAGCTTCTCAGACATTGATAATATTCATATAAGCATAAATCATTTTGACAGGGAAAGACTTCATTCTTACACTGCCCAAGCATCGCTTTCAAATGGCGTAGACAACAAGTTATCGTTCCGTGTATCTGGACTATTAAAACATTTATATTTCAAAATTTACTCCAAAGACCAATTATTAGACATAATAGAATATTTAAAATTACTAGACAACAGTGTTGAAATAAATTTATCATATAAAGGCACACCATGTGACATTAAAAACTTTGACCCAAAAATATACAAACTTATTCGCTAGAATTAATTTCATATAAGCTACTGGTAGTAACACACGCTTTATTCAATTTGGGCGGAAGTATAAGGCATTTGCAAAAGTTGTCCCTTCGGGAAAGACAGTTATTTATGCTTTGCAAATGGCTAAAAAACATTTAGCTTTGTTAGTAGCATTTCGGTAGACAATGTTTCAAAACCCAAACTGAAATAAAGCGCGAAA
>CALMMX010000300.1 GCA_937868545.1 uncultured Bacteroidota bacterium | reverse complement strand
CCAATTAATTCAGCAACTCTTATCTATGCTTCTGGACCAAAACGAAAAAGTAAAAATATCTGCACAAATGGGAAATTTGGAGGCACTAACATTTGCAGAAGAAATAAGACAACATTTATTGCAAAGAGGCTTCAATATTAATGAGGTTGGCCAAATCATGCGACATCCACCAGTAATTGGACAAGCACTAACACCTGACCGAGATGGAAGTAAACACTTAATTGTTGGAATGCAAAAATAACTGCACATAACAGTGTAAGCTTCCCCAAAATTAGGACCATTCAAAAATAGAATTCCTCTTAATTATATTTCTCTACTTAAGCAAAGCTAAATCCAACACATCAGTCATTTTGCTTACGTATTTAAAGCTTAGGCCTTTTAAATAATCTTGCTTAATATCCAAAACATCTTTTTCATTATCTGCACACAAAATAATTTCTTTAATACCTGCACGTTTTGCTGCTAGTATTTTTTCTTTTATTCCGCCCACAGGTAAAACTTTTCCGCGTAAGGTAATTTCGCCCGTCATAGCAATGTGTTTTTTTACCTTGCGTTTTGTAAGTGCTGAGGTAAGTGATGTTAACATGGCAATACCAGCACTTGGTCCATCTTTAGGCGTAGCACCCTCAGGCACATGAATGTGAATGTTATAGTTTTCAAACATTTCAGAATCTATGTGCAATTCTTCGTTGTGCGATTTTATAAATTCTAAAGCAAGTGTTGCACTTTCTTTCATTACATCGCCCAAATTACCTGTTAAAGTAAGTTTAGCACCCTTGCCTTTAGATAAACTTGTTTCTATAAATAAAATATCTCCACCCACTTGAGTCCAAGCCAAACCCGTAACAACACCTGGCACATCATTACCTTGGTATTTAGCTTTTTCGTGCGATGGACCTAATATTTTAGAAATACTTTCTTCGGTAATTTTAGGTAAGGCTTCTTCTTTAGCAACATGCACAGCAGTATGGCGAGCAATTTTTGAAATTCGTTTTTCTAAACTACGCACGCCACTTTCCGAAGTATAATTTTCAATAATAAATTCCAATTGCTTATCGCTTAATTTAAACTGAGATTTTTTTAAACCATTTGCTTCAATTTGTTTTGGCAATAAATGTTGTTTTGCAATTTCTATTTTTTCTTCAACGGTATAACCACTTACGTTTATAATCTCCATTCTATCACGTAAAGCAGGTTGTATGGTAGATAAATTATTACAAGTAGCAATAAATAATATTTTACTTAAATCGTATTCGGTTTCTAAAAAGTTATCGTAAAAAGTAGTGTTTTGCTCTGGGTCTAAAACTTCTAATAAAGCAGATGATGGGTCGCCATGATAATCAGATCCAATTTTATCTATTTCATCTAAAATAAAAACAGGATTAGAAGATTGCACTTTTTTTAGATTTTGTAAAATACGTCCTGGCATAGCACCAATGTATGTTTTACGGTGCCCACGAATTTCACTCTCATCTTTTAATCCACCCAAGCTCATACGCACATATTTGCGTCCTAATGCCTTTGCCACACTTTTCCCTAAAGATGTTTTACCAACACCTGGAGGGCCGTATAAACAAATGATTGGGGCTTTTAAATCGCCTTTTAATTTTAAAACGGCTAAGTGTTCAATGATTCGTTCTTTTACTTTTTCTAAACCAAAATGGTCTTCGTTTAAAACGTCTTCAGCATTTTTTAAATCAAAATTATCTGTTGTGTATTCGCCAAAAGGCAAGTCTAATAACAATTCTACGTAATTAGTTTGTACACCAAACTCACCCGAATTTGGATTCATGCGAGCTAATTTACTTAATTGCTTTTCAAAAAGTTCGGCAATTTCCTTACTCCATTTTTTTGCTTTAGCTCTTTCTTTTAACTCTTCAATATCTTGCTCATGGCTTTTTTCGCCAAGCTCTTTTTGTATAGTTTGTATTTGCTTATGTAAAAAATAATCGCGTTGCTCTTTATCTAAATCAACTTTAACTTTATTTTGAATTTGATTTTTTAAATCAAGCATTTGCAACTCCTTTACTAAATGAGCTAATACAAGTGTTGCACGTTCTTTAAGATTTTGAACTTCTAACATGGTTTGCTTTTCGGTAGAAGTAGCATTCATGTTACTTGAAATAAAATTCACCATAAAATTTTGGCTCTCAATATTATTAAGAGCAAAACCAGCTTCAGTAGGAATATTTGACGATTTTTGAATAATTTGTAAAGCCGTATCTTTTAAGCTAGAAACAATGGCTTCAAATTCTTTATCGTTTTTTTCGGGACGAGTTTCTTCGAAGCTCTCAGTGGTAGCTTTATAATATGGCTCAGATTGTGTAAATTCTTTAATTCTAAAGCGCTTTTTACCTTGAATAATTACAGTAGTGTTACCATCTGGCAAACGTAGCATTTTTATAATATGAGCTACAGTGCCCACGCTATTTAAATCTTCGGGTTTAGGGTCTTCAATGGAATCGTTTTTTTGAGCAACAACACCAATGGTTTTATCGCCTTTATAGGCATCTTTAATTAAATTGATGGATTTATCTCTGCCAACAGTAATTGGGATAACAACACCAGGGAATAATACGGTATTACGAAGCGGTAAAATTGACAGTGATTGCGGTATTTTTTCTGCATGCATATTATCCTCATCTTCGGTAGAAAGTAAGGGGATAAAATCGCTATCTTCATCTATAATAGGCTCAAAGGCCATGTTCTCAAATTTTTCGAAAAAACTCATATGTTAATTTTAATAAGTTGTATTAAAGATACGATTATTATGCCATAGCTTTTTTTAGGACTTTGTGGCAGATTAACTATTTACCACTATGAATTACTGATATTCATATTTACTTGCATTTTTCATCAATTTGATTTAATTTAGGTATATAAAGTGCAAAAATGTTACCCAAAAATTTGTAATTCAAAAATAAAAATCATGAAAAATTTATTACTAATTACATTACTTACATTGTTTTTAAAGAATTTAAATTCACAAAATGAATACTTTAATAGTAACCAAGTTTGGCATTTAGAATCTAGTTGTCATTATTCTTCAGATTGTTTAACTAAGCAATTATTTGTTTTTTATGCAAACGGTGATACAACAATTGGCACGCATGTTTATAAGAAAATTTATAATAAATCGACATTTTCCTATTCAAATTATCCAGGTTCAACATGCTATTCACCAATGTATGGACCTCAACCAAATAATCCGCTTTTAATGAGGTCGTTAGGAAAGAAAATATATACCTATATTCCATTAAGCTTTCCATTCGACACCTTAATGTATGATTTTGATTTAACTTTAGGCGATACTGTCCCAGTATCATACAATAACCCCAATTATAGCTCAAGCAGTAAAAAAATAGTAATCTCAATTGATAGTTTTTTTACTTCAATTGGGTACTTAAAAAAATTCCATTTAAATAATGGCAGTAAATTAATTGAAGGTGCTGGTTTTGATTTTGGCTTTTTTGCAAATTTTATTTCAAATTACTGGGAATGCGGGAATTCTTTAAAATGTTTTAGCGTAAATGACACATCATACTATCCAACAGTTGGAGGCATGGCATGCATTAAAAATGTCGGCATCAATGAAAAAGCACTATTAGAATCAAACTTAAAAGTGTATCCAAACCCAGCTAATTCAGTTCTAAATGTTGAGTTTTTAAATGGTCACTTCGACGGGTGGCCAGTGAGCAATGTCGAACTGCTCAGTGTACAAACAATTGCTATTATCCAAATTACTGATACATTTGGGCAAACTGTTTTAACGGAAAAAATAAATTCTCAACATACTAAAATAAATATTAATCATTTAAAAGATGGTTTGTATTATTTAAGCTTTAAATCAAAAGATAAAATGGTTACTCAAAAATTAATAATTCAAAAATAATTTTTAAACCTCAACATTAAGATATTATAAAACTATTGGGATAATTCTAAATTATTTATAACATCAAAAACCAAATCTTTTTCATAACCCTTGCTTAGGGCATAATTCATTAATTTGTATTTTAACTTAATAGGATTTTTTTCGGAAGTAAGTCGCTTTTTTACTTCTATTAATTTTATTAAGGTATTGTAATATTCAGTTTCGTCAATTTCTTGCATGCCTTTTTTTATGCAATACTCGCTTACTCGTTTTTGTTTTAATTCCATTTTAATTTTTATGCGTCCCCATTTTTTTATAGAATGTTTACCTCTTACAAATTGAGTGGCAAAGCGTTCTTCATTTAAAAAATTAGCTTCAATTAATGATGAAATTATATTCTCAACAGCATCGGGCCATAAGCCAAATTCATAGAGTTTATTTCTTGCGTCTTGTTGGCAACGTTCCTGATAAGCACACCAGTTTTGCATCTTTAAAAATGCTATTTCTGGGTCAGTTATTTTATCTATTTGTTTTTTTTCAAACACATACAAAAATACTATTTGTTTATTACATTTGGTTTTAATTATGTTAGACTTACCTGCTTCCTTTTTAAATTCAATTTCGAACTGTTGCGGTTTTGAAAAAGAATCTTTTATAGAATCCCATAAATTAGATGCTCCAACAAGTAT
>CALMMX010000299.1 GCA_937868545.1 uncultured Bacteroidota bacterium | reverse complement strand
GAACTTCTTCGCCCATACCACAAGCATGAGATTTTACAAGGTTTTCTTGTAATTGTTCTAATTCATTATCAGGAATAATGACATTACAAAGAGATCCAAAACCAGTGTTAATACCATAGATTGGAGTTTTTTGGGATGCCATTTTTTTATCTAAATAATCACGGCACTTTAAAATATCTTGTTTTACTTTATCAGATAAAATAAGTTTTGAATTAGATTCTGAAATATGTTGAATTTCAGATAGTGTTAATTTTTTTTCTGTTTGTATTGTATAACTCATAAAATTGAGATTTAATTTTTTTATTCTTACCGTTGCTCGCTAGTAGCGTTATCCTTATTAATATTGTTTAAATTAAAAATAATAGGGTATTTTGTTTTATATCTAATAAACTTACCATCTTTCTTACCAGCAATCCATTTGGTGTCAATTAGCACTTTAATAGCCTCGTTGGTACATAAATGATTAAATTCTTTTTCAACCTTAATATTACTTAGTAATCCATTTGGTTCAACAATAAAACTTAAAATTACTGTACCTTGAATGTTTTGACGAATTGCTAAATCTGGATATTCAAGATTTGATAAAATATATGAATTAAGAGCATCTTGTCCTTTATAATATTCGGGCGATGAATCGGCTCTTTCATAAATTACAAAACTTGAATCAAACAATGGCGCATCTTTATGAATTTGAAAACCCCTTTTTTTACAGTATTTTTTGTATGTTGAGGTATTGAATTTAAAAACCAAAAATGATTTTGAGTCAACTTTAATATTACCAATAGAAGCTGGTTCAAAAAGAATATATTTTAATAGTCTTATGGCTTCGTTTTTAAACTCAATTGGATAGTCGTTTTTAAATTCAGGGTTTGTTACTTTTCCATCTTTTAACACATTAAAATAAATTGCAACATCTTGATTACTATTTTTTTCGAGTAGAGAATTAGGATAAATAACTTGAGTTTGGAAAATATGCTCAACATTATTGTTTCCTCCAATTGGTTTAGCTTGAATTTCGATATCTGTTTGAGCAAATAACTTAAATAAGCAAAGTTGAATTATTATTAAAATATATTTCATATTACTGTGCTAATTTTTTCGCTTTTAGAAATCGTTTTTTACCACTCATATCTTTTATAATTTCGCAAGAAATAAATAATTTCGAATTCATTGCATACTGTTCAACATCATGCGCATATAATGGATTTAACTCAAAATATAAGTACCCATTTTTAGCAAGTGAATTTGAACACAAATCTATGATTTTTTTATAGAAAATAATGGTATCACAATCATCTACAAATAGGGCCAATGAAGGTTCAAATTCTAAAACCCTCTTTTCCATTTCAACTTTTTCGGTAATATTAATGTAAGGAGGGTTACTAATTATAATATCAAATTGTTGATTGTTTATAGTAGTAGCATTTAAAATATCAAAATGAAAGAAATTGACATCCACGCTATGTTTAATTGAATTATAATTTGAAATCTCAAGTGCTTTTTCAGAAATATCTGCCCCGTATACAATGGAATTTGGTAAATGTTTTTTTATGGTAATTGGTATGCATCCTGAACCAGTGCCTAAATCAATTATATTTAAATGAGATTGAGTATTACTAGATTTTATAATAAGGTCAACCAGTTCTTCGGTTTCTGGTCGTGGAATTAAAACGCCCGTGTTAACATAAAAATTGGAATCATAAAAAAATGCTTCTTTTAAAATGTATTGAATTGGTTTGCCCGTTTTTAATTCATTACAGGTATTGTAAATAGTAATTAAATCAGATTGATTGATGTTATTATTTAAATTAGTTACAACTTCTGTTTTAGAATAATTTAAAAAGTGTTCGCATACAATTTCAAAAATGGCATAAATCTCCTCTTTATCATAAATATTAGGTAATTCACTTTGATAATATTTTAATAATTCAGATAATTTATTAGAAGCAATTTTCATTGCAACAATGTTAAGAATTTAAGTTTAAATCGCAATTTGTAGTTACAAAAAGATTGAAAAATGTAAAGGTTAAATAGTTAAGCTAAATAGAAATAGCAAAACAACGTAATTAATGTAATTCCAATTGCATCAAGAGCTAATCCTACTTTAAACATATCTTTCATATCAATGCGTTTTGTCCCAAAAACAATCGTATTTGCAGCGGTTGCTACTGGTAGCATAAAACCTAATGAGGCCGCAAATGTGGCTGGTATCATTAATAATAAAGGTGGCAAATCAAGATCTTTTTGCAAGGCTATCATAACTGGGATAGCTAACTGAATACTCGCAATGTTGGAGGCAAACTCGCTAATAATTGTAACTATTATACAAATTCCAAGAATAATAAATATAATATGAACATCTTTTAAAGCCACAAGGCTATGTGCCAACCAGTTACTTAGTCCAGAAACATCAAAACCATAGGCTAAAGCAAAGCCACTTCCAAACATTAAAATAATATCGTATCTAATTTTTTTCGCGTCTTCCCATTCTAATAAAGCCTCTCCTTTATTTTGTTTGCTAGGTATTAAAAATAAAAGTAAAGCTGCTGCAATAGCTACAGTAGCATCATCAACAAGTTTGGAATTAGTAAATAAGTGATTCCAACCTTTAAATGTAAATGAACCGAAATTGATATCAACTCGGGTAAACCATAGTGCCATGCAACTAAAGAAAATAGCTGCAATCCATTTCTCTTCATACGAAAATGAACCAAGGGTTCTGTAATTTTTTTTGAAATGCAAATTATCTAAATTGCTTATAACTACTTTCTTACGCAGATAATAAAATCTTAATACTAAAAAAGTAGCAATTAAAAATAAAGCTGATAATGGATAGCCAATAGATGACCATTTTAAAAAGGTTAAGTCGTTTTGAGTTGGAAAGGCTTCTTTATAGGCTTTAAAAAAATACATGTTTGGGGGTGTACCAACTGGGGTTGCCATTCCACCAATTGTTGCAGAAAATGCCAAGCCAAGTAAAATGGCAGCCGCAAACCTATTTTTACTTTTTTCGCCATGTATAAATTCATCTGTTTCGCTAATTAATGCCATTACTGCGCCAAATAACATCATTGTAGTAGCAGTATTCGAAATCCAGTTACTTATTAAATAGGATGATAGCATTACTCCTAATAGTATATGTGCTGGTTTTGTTCCAACAATACTTAATATTTTTATTGCAATACGTTTATGTAAATTCCATTTTTCAATGGCAAAGGCAAGCATAAATCCACCAATAAATAAAAATATAATACTATCGGTATATTGTTGTGCTACCGATTTTGTATCTGCAATTCCTAAAAGTGGCAACATTAAAAAAGGTACAAGAGCAGTTACTGCTAAATGCACAGCTTCAGTAAACCACCAAATACTCATCCACACCGCCACACCTGCCATTAAAGAAACGTTTGGGTTGTTTGAGTCTAACTGGGTGAAATTCCAAATTAAAAGGGCTGTAAGTGGCCCTAATAAGATAAAAAGGTGTTTTCTGATATTTTTATTCATAAATATGTATATAACAAATGTAAGATTTTAACTTTACACAAAAATTAAAACACTATGCGTATTGTATTTATGGGTACTCCCGAATTTGCTGTTGCAAGTTTAGATATATTAATTAAGAATAATTATAATGTTGTAGGTGTTGTTACTGTTCCTGATAAGCCTGCAGGAAGAGGACAGCAATTACAACAGTCGGCCATAAAAAAGTATGCTATAGAAAATGGGCTTACAGTTTTACAACCCGAAAAATTAAAGGATGAGCATTTTGTGAATCAATTAAAAGAACTAAAAGCAGATATACAATTTGTGGTGGCCTTTAGAATGTTGCCTGAAGTAGTTTGGAGTATGCCCCCATTAGGAACTTATAATTTACACGGTTCACTTTTACCTAAATACAGAGGTGCAGCGCCTATAAATTGGGCTGTAATAAATGGAGAAAAAGAAAGTGGCGTTACTACTTTTAAATTAAAACATGAAATTGATACTGGCAATATGTTATTTCAAGAAAAAGTTGAAATTTCTGACACTACTACAGCAGGTGATTTGCATGACAAATTAATGGTTGTGGGAGCACAACTAATTTTAAAGACTTTACAACAAATAGAAAGTGGACATTATGAATTGAAACCTCAAAATGATGTAGAGGCAATACACGCACCTAAAATATTTAAAGAGACTTGCTTAATTAAATGGAACGAGTCTGCCGAAAAAATAAATAATTTAATAAGAGGTTTATCACCCTATCCTGCAGCATTTACAACGTTTATTGATAAGAATAATCAACCTATTTCAATTAAAATATTTAAGGGGGAAACAGAAATCGTAAATCACTCATTACCTATCGGTACAGTTGAGAGCGATGGTAAAACCTTTCTGAAAGTGGCTTGTAGCAATGGATACATCAGTATTAAAGAGTTGCAAATGGCTGGAAAAAAGAGAATGAATTGCGATGAGTTTTTACGTGGATTTAAAGTATATCCTGAGTTTTGTTTTGTTTAGAAAAACATTAGTAATTAAATCAACTAACAACACACTTTTTTTATAAATAGTCTATATAAATAGCATATATCGGTGGATATCGTGTTGAAAACCCTTATTATGATTGAAAATAGAGCTCTACTTATTAACAAAACGCCAATTTATAAACAAAACAAGCACTTTTTTTACTAAAACACTTGTTAAATAGGGATTAGCATATAAATTTGTACCACAAATAATTAAAAAAGTTTAACCCTTAAATTAAAACAAAATGAACAAAGCAGAATTAATCGAAGCAATCGCAAATTCAACAAAAATGACTAAAGCTGATTCAGGTCGTGCATTAGACGCTACAATCGAAGCAGTTAGCAAAGCATTAAAAAAAGGTGACCGTATCTCTTTAGTAGGATTTGGTTCTTTTTCAGTAGCTAAACGTGCTGCACGTATTGGTCGTAACCCACAAACTGGTAAAGAAATTAAAATTGCTGCTAAAAAAGTAGTTAAATTTAAAGCTGGTACTGAGTTAGCAACTAACGTTAACAAAGGAAAATAATTAGGAAACTAATTTAACATTGAACCCTCAAGCATTGCTTGGGGGTTTTTTGTTTTTAAGTCGTAAACCTTGCATCAATTAACATCAATTAAGATAATCACAATTAAATTGAAATAGAATTTAAGTATTTTTATTAATAGGTATGAAAATCTTAAAACGAATAGTCTATTCAATTCTTATAATTACACTTATAACTATACTTTTTAAGGGAGTTATATTTAGAAGTTTTGTTTACTATAAGGCTGTTTCAGAAAAAACTAATTATACTATTAATCAAAACAATTTAAAAAATGAAATTGAGGGTTTAATAAATACTCAAAACGAATTTAAAATTAATTCTATTATTAAAGAATCATTAAAATTTACTTCTAATAAATTGAGTTTTACATTTACAAAAAATGAAAATAACCCCAATATGCTCATTAAAACAACAACTGCAAATTGTTTAGGTTATGCAACTTTTTTTTCTGCTACCTTTAATTATATAGTAAGTAAATACAATTTATCTAATACATGGATAGCCTTACCTCAAAAGGGCCAATTGTATTTATTTAATATTAATGTTAAGGTTTACAAACTATGTCAAAACGTGATTTTT
>CALMMX010000298.1 GCA_937868545.1 uncultured Bacteroidota bacterium | reverse complement strand
TATAGCAAACGCAGCAGACTTCTTATTATCTGATGCTGCAAGTTGGGTAACAGGTCAAATTTTACATATAGATGGTGGAATGTCAACTTTAAAATAAAACATGAAAACTAAACACTTTTTACAGCAAGATATTGAAGATATGGAGAAGCTAAATAGAGCTGCATTTATAAATTCTTTAAGTGGATTTAAAAGTGTTTCTCTTGTTGGCACAATTGATAATTTGGGTCAAACCAATTTAGCTATCTTTAATTCAATCATACATATAGGTGCTAATCCTGCGTTAATTGGAATTATTATAAGACCAAACTCTGTAAATAGGCATACACTCGAAAACATAATTGAATCGCAGTGTTTTACAATTAACCATATTAATAAAGATATTTACAAAAAAGCGCATCAAACATCAGCACGTTACCCCAAGGAAATATCTGAATTTGAAGCCACTGGTTTAACTCCTGAGTTTCATCAAAAAATTAAATCTCCTTATGTAAAAGAAAGCCATATTAAATTTGGATTACAGTTTGTTGAAAGACACGATTTAAAAATAAATGATACTATATTAATAATTGGAAAAGTAATTGAAATATTTGTACCAGAACAGTGTATTGCACAAGACGGTGTAATTGATATTGAAAAAGCTGGAACCATAACTGCATCAGGTTTAGACTGCTACTATTCAACAAACCGTTTAGCTAGATTAACATATGCAAAACCAAACACCTTTCCAATAGAAATAATTGAACCTATATAGTGCGAAATAACATAAATATTGTATGGTTTAAACGCGATTTACGTTTTACAGATAATGAACCATTATATTTTGCACAACAATCAAAGCTTCCGCTTTTATTAATTTATATTTTTGAGCCTAGCGTAATGTCTTACCATGATAGTGACGCAAGGCATTGGCGATTTGTTTATGAATCATTAAAAGAAATGAACAATAAACTAAAGGAATTAGAAGCTCAAATTTATATTTTTCATAATGAAGCGTCTTTTGTTTTTAATGAACTAATTAAAACGTATCATGTATCAACCATTTTTTCATCACAGGAAATTGGAAATGGGTTAACCTTTGAACGGGATAAATACATGCAAACATTATTTAAAAAAAATAATATTGCATGGAATGAATATCAAACCAATGGTATTATTAGGAAATTAAAATCAAGAGAAAATTGGGAAAAGTTATGGGAGCAGAAAATGACTGAAACCCCAAAAATAGTAAATGAAACAAATTGGAACATTATAAAATTAGATGATACTATTTATACTATTTTAAAGGGTGAAGATTTAGATAAAGAAATTACAACTCGAAATAAAAATTTCCAAGAAGGCGGTGAATATTGGGCTTGGCGATACATGGATAGTTTTATAAAAGAACGCTATATAAATTATAGTAAACATATTTCCAAACCATTATTGAGTAGGAAAGGCTGTAGTCGTTTATCTCCATATATAACATATGGTAATATAAGCATGCGTATGGTTTATCAATATACTAAACAACACTACACTAAGGCCGAGAATAAAATAGCAATCGGCAATTTTGTTTCCCGCTTACATTGGCATTGCCATTTTATACAAAAATTTGAAGATGAATGCCAATATGAAACAGAAAATATAAACCGCGCTTATAACGAATTATTAAAACCAAAAAATGAAACTTATATAAAAGCTTGGCAAATGGGGCAAACAGGTGTTCCAATTGTAGATGCATGTATGAGATGTGTGGCAACAACAGGCTATATTAATTTCAGAATGAGAGCCATGGTAGTTTCTTTTTTTGTTTTTAATTTATGGCAAGATTGGAGAGACCTACATTTTTTAGCTCGTCAGTTTTTAGATTATGAGCCAGGTATACATTATCCTCAATTACAAATGCAAAGTGGTACAACAGGTATAAACACAATTAGAATCTACAATCCTATAAAAAACTCACAAGATCATGACCCAGATGGCTTGTTTATTAAACAGTGGGTTCCCGAATTAGCTCATATACCAGCCCAATTAATACATGAACCATGGAAACTTTCTGTTATTGAACAAAATTTATACAACTGCGAAATAGGAACAAATTACCCCTACCCTATTGTAGATATTGAAGAAACTAGAAAACACGCCAGCGAAATAGTTTGGAGCTTTAGAAAACAAGATGCTGTGAAGCAAGAAGGAAATCGTATTTTAGCCAAACATGTGAGTAATCCAAAATCGCATTTAACAAAACCGAAAAAATCAAATCATGAAAAAAGGGCTTAATCTTTTATACTGTATTTTAATACCTCTTTTAGTTGGTGGCATTTCGGGCTATTTTACGGCAACAAGCATTACTACATGGTATGTTACCTTACAAAAGCCATCATTTAATCCACCGAATTATTTGTTTGGCCCAGTATGGACAACCTTGTATATTTTAATGGGTATTTCCTTATTTATTGTATTAAACAAAGCAAAACCAGAAGAAAAAAATAAAATGCGAATTGTATTTACAGTTCAACTCATTTTAAATTTTTTGTGGAGTTATTTATTTTTTAAATTCCAACAATTAGGATTAGCCTTAGCTGAAATAATACTGATGTGGTTTAGTATTTTAACTATGATTATAGCATTTTATAAAACAAGTAAACTTGCAGCTTTAATGAATATACCCTATTTACTATGGGTAAGTTTTGCAACACTACTAACTTATAGTATTTATTCACTAAACTAATGACAACCTTTTTAACTGCTAAATGGCAAAACTTAATAATGGCAAATTACGAAATTGACCCTTCGTATTTACTTCCTTATTTGCCAAAAGGTGTAGAATTAGATTACTATAACGGCAAAGCATACATCAGTTTAGTGGGTTTTATATTTAAAGACAGTCGCATTTTTAAAGCCCCAATACCTTTTTGGGGCACCTTTGAAGAAGTGAACTTAAGATTTTATGTAACTCGTAAAATTGGTAATGAAATAAGACGAGGTGTTGTTTTTATTAACGAAACAGTTCCAAATAAAACAGTAGCTTGGGTTGCTAATAAACTATATAAAGAACATTATAGTGCAATACCAACAAAACATTTATGGAACTTTAAATCAACTACTAAAGAAATAGAATACCAATGGCAGGTTAGTAACCAATGGAATCAATTAAAAGTTATTGCTTCTAATACTAAAGAAAAAATGAAACTCGGAAGTATAGAAGAATTTATTTTTGAACATTACTTTGGATATACTAAAGTAAACGTAAATCAAGCCATAGAGTATAAAATAAACCATCCAAGTTGGGAAATTAATCATGTAACAGAGTATTACATTAACTGCGATTTTAATGCATTTTACGGCAAAGATTTTGAAATTTTAAATTCTACAAATCCACACAGTGTTATGCTTGCCGAAGGATCTGAAATTAGTGTGGATTGGAAACGGTCACGTTTTTAATTTTATTAATTCATCTGTACTTTACTATAAACTTTTAGTCTTTCAATTTGTTAAACAATTATGAAAGGTATAAAGAAAGAAAATCTTCCTACAAAAATTTGTAACACTTGTAATAAGCCATTTACATGGAGAAAAAAGTGGGAAAAGAACTGGAGCGAAGTTAAATACTGTAGCGATAGATGCCGATCCAATAAATAAATATGACAGTTAAAAAAAATAAAATACTTCGTTTAATTTTAGGAGATCAACTTAATAGTAATCATTCTTGGTTTAAAACAATTGATGAAACTGTTACATACGTATTAATGGAAATACGAACAGAAACGGATTATACAACACATCACATACAAAAAGTACTAGGTATTTTTGCAGCTATGCAACAATTTGGGGATGCATTACAAAAACAAAAGCATAATGTAATTTATATCAAATTAAATGGCCAAAATAACTTTCAAAGCTTTGATAAAAACTGTGATTTTTTGATTATAAAACATCAGTTCACTCAATTTGAATATCAATTACCAGATGAATATAGAGTTGATGAACATTTAAAAAAATTTGCTCAGTCATTAATCATACCAACTAAAGTAGTTGATACAGAACATTTTTATAGTACACGTAATGAATTAGGTATTTTATTCGAAGGTAAAAAAACATATCTCATGGAAACATTTTATCGTTACATGAGAAAAAAACATAATGTATTAATAGTTAATGGTGATAAACCTTTGCATGGACAATGGAATTTTGATGAAGATAACCGTCAAAAACTACCTAAAGAACATAAGCCAACATTACCTTTTTTATTTGAAAATAATGTTTCTGAAATTGAAAAAGAAATCAAAATAGCAAACATAAAAACAATAGGCACAGTTGATGTCAAAAACTTTTTATGGCCAATTAATAGAGAACAATCCTTGCAATTACTTGATTTTTTCGTAAAAGAATGTTTACCCTTGTTTGGTACATTTCAGGATGCAATGGCACCTAACGAATGGTCGTTATACCATTCTCGTTTGTCATTCTCTATGAATATTAAGTTAATATCTCCACAAGAAGTTGTAAATAAAGCCATTGAGGAATACAACCTAAGTCCTGAGGAAATTGAATTTAATCAATTAGAAGGTTTTGTGCGTCAAATAATTGGTTGGAGAGAATACATGCGTGGTATTTATTGGTTAAAAATGCCCAGTTATGCAGCACTTAATTATTTTGAACATACCGAAAAATTACCACAATGGTATTGGACAGGTAAAACAAAAATGAGTTGCTTAAAAAATGCCATTAATCAATCGCTTCAATTTGCTTATGCACATCACATACAACGATTAATGATAACTGGTAACTTTGCATTATTAGCAGGAGTAAATCCTAATGAAGTTGATGCATGGTATTTAGGCATTTATATTGATGCTTTTGAATGGGTTGA
>CALMMX010000297.1 GCA_937868545.1 uncultured Bacteroidota bacterium | reverse complement strand
TTCCTTCTATTCCTTTTGGAAATTCAGGAGGAGTGGCTACTTCAATTTTACTATTTAATTCTGGCGAAGCTATTTCTCCTAAACGGTTATTTTTCCAAACTAAGTTTACGTTGTAATTATGCATAACTATTGGTTATTGTTAAATAAATTAATTAATTCTTGCGTTGGCACTACACCAGCTTGTTTCCAAATTGCTTGTCCATTTTTAAACATAATTAATGTTGGTACATTTCTAATTTGATAAACATGTGCTGCTTCAGGATTTTTATCTACATCTACTTTAATAATTGTAGCTTTTTCTCCTAGCTTTGTTTTTACATCTCTTAAAATGGGAGCCATTGTTTTACAAGGTCCGCACCATTCGGCAAAAAAATCTACTAATACTGGTTTTTCAGTATTTATTAGGTCATTAAAAGTGCTCATGATTTTATGTATTAATTATTTTTGTGGTATTTCGCAATTGCCATCTGCACAGGCAACGCAAGCATTCATTACGGCATGTATAAGTAAAAATACTCCGCCAAAAAGTAAAATATAATCGGCTTTAATAATACCATTTACAATAAATATGATAGATAATACAGCACGTATTATTCTCCATAAATTCCACGGAGTCATTAATTTTGATTTTATAGTACTTAACATGTTATTATAATTTACTGTTTAAACTCATCCAGCCACCGCCATTGTGTACTTCTTTATATCCCATTGATATTAAGGTTGATTTTGCAGAAGCACTTCTCATACCGCTAGCGCAACAAGTTATCAAAGGTACATTTTTTTTAATTTTATTTGCACTCGATCCAATTTCATTTAAAGGAATATTTACACTACCTTTTACATGTCCTCCTGCGTATTCACCACGAGTTCTTACGTCAATAATTTGAGCACCAGCTTTTACTAATTCTTTATACTCTACTTTAGGTCCAAATCCTAATATGTTTTTTAATGTATTTATCATGTTATTTGTTTTTTTAGTTACTTGTTATTTTGTTTGATTTATATTCTGAACTGTATTTGTAAAAAAAGTTTAACCATATTATCCTCGACCATCTTAATGTTAGAGGCGCTACAGCAATTATAAAAAAGGAAAAGAATAGAATAAAATTTAGAGTATCCCAATTGAGTATATAGCTTTGTAATGCAAACAAAATCATAAACCAACCTGATGAAATGGCATATGAAACGTAAAGGGCACCATAAAAAAAGCTTGGTTCTCTCTCATATTTTAAATTACAATGACTACAATTAGAATGCAATTTAAACATACTACTTAAGTTGTATGGATTTTTAGAAATAAAAATATCGCCTTGATGACATCTAGAACACTTGTTCGTTAGCATCGAATACAGCATATTATATAATAACATAAATTTAGAATTTTAATTACAGGACAAATTTACAACATGCTATTACCAAAATATGTAATATATGTTACATATAAAAAAAGAGGTTGTATCAAAAGTCATTTTTTAAGTCATTCTGAACTTGTTTCAGAATCTAGAGATGAGTAATATCAACCTCTTAAGAGATGCCGAATCGAGTTCGGCATGACAATTTTGGACTTTTGAAACAGCCTCTTAAGTTTTATTGAAAATATGCTATTTAATCAGCATTTTCAATTAGAACCACATTGCTTTCTTTTGAGCGACCAATAACCAAGGGGTCTACTTTGCCAATAGTGGCATTGTTTTTATTATTATAAGGTATTTTGTGTAAAATGTATTTAATAACGTTTAATCTAGCTCTTTTCTTGCAATTAGATTTTACTACTGTCCATGGAGCATCTGAGGTATCTGTATTAAAAAACATTTGCTCTTTTGCTACAGTGTAATCTTTCCATTTATCTAGTGATGCTTTATCAATTGGTGATAATTTCCATTGTTTAAGTGGATGTGTTTCTCTTTCTTTAAATCGTCTTCTCTGTTCTTCTTGGGTAACAGAAAACCAAAATTTAAATAAAATAATACCGCTTCTCACTAAGTTTCTTTCAAATTCAGGCGCTTGGCGCATAAATTCAGCATATTCTTCTTCTGTGCAAAATCCCATTACATGTTCAACTCCAGCTCTGTTATACCATGATCTATCAAATAACACTATTTCTCCTTTAGTAGGTAAGTGTTTTACATAACGTTGAAAATACCATTGTCCACGCTCTTCATCCGATGGTTTTTCTAAGGCTACAACCCTTGCACCACGAGGATTTAAATGTTCCATCACACGTTTAATAGTTCCTCCTTTACCAGCAGCATCTCTTCCTTCAAATAAAATAATAACTCTGCTACCAGTTTCTTTAACCCAGGCTTGTAATTTTAAAAGTTCAACCTGTAAATTGTATTTTTCAATTTCATAGTTTTTCCTCGACATTAAATTTTTGTAAGGATAACCTCCTTCGCGCCAATTTTCAGATAATTCTTCATCTGGATGTTTTTTTACTGGGTTCTTGCCTAGTTCATTTTGCAAAATTTTCAGTAATTGTTGCTGCTCATCAATAGGGAAGTTTTTCAAATATTCCTTTGCAGAAATTTGTTTGTCTTTGCTTTTTAGTATTCTGTCTTCAAGTACTGTTGCTTCATTACTTAGCTTTGATCTAATTTTTTTATTAATTGTTTTAACTTGTATTTCTTTTTTGCTTTTACCACCAATAATATCTCCATCAGCTACTGATTTTGTTCTTGAGTTTAGTTTTACTGGTAGCTTAACGCTAGCTGTTTTTTTTGCCATATATCTGTAATTTTTAATTCGGGTAAAGTTAACTGTATCAGTACTTTTAAAAACTGCCTAAAATTTCGTTTAGATAGTGTTTATATCATTTGTTTTTTGATATTTTTTTTGTATTATTATAAGAAACCATTTTGTTATTAAGTTCTAATTCAAAAGTGGAACTGTATATATTTAAAAAGCCATAATCTATAAGACTATGGCTTTTACTTAAAAAGAAAAACTTTATTATTTTACTAATAAAGCATACAACGAATCTTTTAAGGTAACTCGTTTTTTACGTAATTCATTTAAATGTTCATCAGTAGTGGCAGTTGCGCCAGTTTCAATACTGTGAATTGAATGATCTAACTCATGATATTCATCAAATAATTTTCTAAAATGTGAATCAGAAACTTTTAAATCATGAATTTTATCTTTTAATTCAGGGAATTCATGTAATAAATCGTGTTTTTGCATAGTTATAGGGTTTTAATTTATACTATCAAATTTAAATAAGACACAGTTTAATAAAGTTGATAAAAGTCAACTTTATTACTGATTTAGAACACTAAGAATGTCAATGACATTTAAATAAATCAAATGTTTCTTTACAATCAGAACATTGATATAGGGCTTTGCAGGCTGTAGAACCAAATTTACTAATTAGCGATGTGTGGCTTGAATTACAACGTGGACAAGCAACTATTTCGATAGCTGTAAACATTTTGTTGCATGATGAGTGGTGTGGGGGAGCAATTCCGTAATTTTTTAATTTTAGTTTTGCTTCTTGCGATATCCAATCAGTTGTCCATGCTGGTGTGTATGTTAATACAACTTTTACCTTAGTTATACCCTTGGCGGCTAGAATTTCTTTTATTTGATCTTCTATCATACCCATTGCTGGGCACGCTGTATAAGTTGGCGTAATAGTAATGATATATTCGTTATTTATTTCTTTTACATCTCTTAAAATACCTAAGTCTTTAATTGTTATTACAGGTATTTCAGGATCTGGAATTTCAGAAATTAAATTATATATATCATTACTATTTAATTGCTCAGTTACCATGTTGCATCTGGATAAGCTCTTTGTAAATATTGCATTTCTGATAAAATATGCCCTAAATTTTCAGAGTGTATTCCTTTTTTACTTCCTGTTTGCATGAATGAATCTGCAGGTGTTGCAAGTTTAGCTTCAGTTAAAACATCATTTATTTCTTTTTGCCATAATGCTTTTAAAGGAGCAGCATCAACTGCAATGTGTTGATGTAATAAGTAAGTGTCAAGCACATCCATTTCAAACAATTCACCTGAATACATCCACAAATTATTTATTGCGGCTTGCATTCTCTTATTACTTTCTGCTGTCCCATCACCTAAACGCAATGTCCAATCTATAGCATGTTGTTTATGGTATCTTATTTCTTTTATTGTTTTTGTAGCAATGGCTGCTAAAGTAGTGTCTTTACTTTTTTCTAGTTCGGTATAAAATAAATTTTCGAATACAGATAAAAATAACTGACGTGCCATTGTATGCGCAAAATCGCCATTAGGTTGTTCTATTAATAAATTATTGTAATAATTTATTTCTGGTCTGCGATATGCTAAATCATCTTCAGTTTTACCAGCAGCTTCAACCTCGGCAGCATATTTTAGTAATGCTTGTGCACGCCCAATCATATCTAAAGAAACATTTGTTAAAGCCAAATCTTCTTCTAAAATTGGGCCTCTGCTGCATAGTTCAGATAAGCGATGTCCTAAAATTAAAGCATTATCGCCTAATCTTAAAGTGTATTTATAGATTGCATCTTTTGTTGTCATAATGTTATGTATTAAATGTTTTTAGCACCATCTGGCATTACATAAAAAGTTGGATGACGATATACTTTGTCGTTAGACGGATCAAATAACATATCGTTATCATTAGGATTAGAAGCTACAATGTATTTAGATGGCATAACCCAAATACTTGTTCCTTCACCTCTGCGAGTATAAATATCGCGGGCATTTTGTATTGCCATTTTTTTGTCTGATGCATGCACGCTACCGGCATGTATGTATGGAAGTCCTGATTTACTTTGAATAAATACTTCCCATAAATCTAATTGTGTATCTGTACTCATAATATTATTTTAAGCAGTTTCTAATTCTTTTTTAGTATGTTTTTGTTTGTAAGCTTCAGCAGCTTCTCTCACCCAAGATCCTTCATCATGATATTTTAAGTGATGATCCATACGTTGTTTATTACATGGTCCGTGGCCTTCTATCACTCTATGAAACTCATCCCAGTTAATTTCACTAATAGTATAATGGCCTGTTTGTTCATTTAAAATATAGTTTTTATCAGGAACTGTTAAGCCGATTAATTCTGCTTGAGGTATTGTTTTATCAATAAATTTCTGACGCAATTCATCATTAGTTTCTCTTTTAATT
The DNA here is from genome assembly GCA_937868545.1 of uncultured Bacteroidota bacterium. Taxonomy (GTDB): domain Bacteria; phylum Bacteroidota; class Bacteroidia; order B-17B0; family Aurantibacillaceae; genus UBA4416. The sequence continues at coordinate 8,677 of CALMMX010000297.1, read as the reverse complement.
TTCCATTTCACAGCGTTAGCACTATTTGGAGAATTTGTATCATGCGGACCAAACATCATTAATGAAGGCCACCACCAGCGGTTCATAGCATCTTGAGCCATTGCTTGTTGGTCTTTAGTTCCACGCATCATTTTAGCCATAATTTCATAGCCTTGGCGTTGGTGAAAACTTTCTTCTTTACATATACGAACCATTGCTCTACTATATGGACCGTAAGAAGTACGTTGCAATGATACTTGATTTACAATTGCAGCTCCATCTACTAACCAACCTATTGCTCCAATATCTGCCCAATTTAAAGCTGGGTAGTTAAATATACTTGAATACTTTGCTTTACCAGAATGAAGTTGTTCAATCATTTCTGAACGAGAAATGCCAAGTGTTTCAGCAGCACTGTATAAATACAAACCATGTCCACCTTCATCCTGTATTTTAGCCAATAAAATTTGTTTTGCTCTTAAACTAGGAGCACGTGTAATCCAATTACCTTCAGGCTGCATACCAATTACTTCTGAATGGGCATGTTGCGACATTTGTCTGATTAAATGTTTACGGTATGCTTCTGGCATGTAGTCCTTTGCTTCTACATGTTCTCCGCTATCAATTCTAGATTGAAAAAGAGTATCTAATTCTTCGTTTTGCATAATTATAGATTTTGAGATAAAAGTATCTCTACAACCTACTTATACAAATGATAATAGTCAATATTACTTGATGATATATATCACACTATTACTAACCAAATGCCTCGTAAAGTCCCCAAAATAAAATCCCTAAACCTATTGTGGTGAAACTATACATTACAATTGTAAATGATTGGTTGGAGTGAAAATTTATAAAAGTAATTGCAAATCCTGCAAATAAAAATAACACACCAAAAAGAACTTTAGTTAATCCTCTTTTTCTTTTAACAGCATAATGAACTTTTTTTACTTGCTTAATTACTTCATTAATCAATTCTGTATCATTAGTTTTTTGTTTAAGATTATGTTCAATATCTGGAAAACTTATGTTTCTGTCAGCTTGTTCTTTAGCATAAACATATAAATTATCCCAAATGTCATCTTTATTTTGCATCATTATATATAATTACTTTAAGTCTAAAATACTTAAAAAAATAAATTACATCAATATGATTTTAGTCATGTCTATTTTACTCTTGCGTTTAAAATGAATTAAAATAATAGAATGGACTAATGTTTATAAAGTAATACCTCGGTTAATAATATTATTGATTTGGCATTAAGTTCGAATATAAATTTGTATAAAAATTAAAATTATGAATACAATTCTTGGTTATTGGTGGGTATTAATCCCAATTGTTATGTTACTGTTTTATAAATTATTATTTAGGTTATTTGGAATTATCATTGTACCTGAAGATAAAATTGGTTTAGTAACAAAAAAGTTTGTTTTGTTTGGTGCTCATAAGGAATTACCAGCAGGTAGAATTATTGCTGTTGATGGCGAGGCAGGTTTTCAGGCTCAGCCTTTAGCACCAGGTATTTATTTCTGGAAATGGATTTGGCAATATGAAATTAAACTTCAATCATTTACAATTATTCCTGAAGGCAAAATTGGTTTACTTGTAGCTAAAGATGGTAAGGAGTTAGAAACTGGTTTTATTTTAGCGCGTAAAGTAGAATGTGATTCTTTTCAGGATGCTGAGGCATTTTTAAGAAAAGGTGGAAGAAAAGGTAGACAATCAGCAATAATTACGGCAGGTACGTATCGTATTAATACATTTTTATTTGATGTAATGACCTATGATATGACTACAGTATCTGAAAACATGGTGGGTATTGTAACTACAATGGATGGTATGCCAATTGAAGAAGGTAATATTGCTGGTAAACAAACTGCAGGACATAATAATTTTCAAGATTGTGATGCATTTTTAGCAGCTAATGGTAACAAAGGTTTACAACCAGAAGTGATACTTGCAGGTTCTTATTATTTAAACCCTTGGTTTATACAAGTTGAACAAATTAAAATGACAGAAATTCCAATTGGTTATGTTGGAGTTGTTATTTCTTATGTAGGTAAAGATGGAAAAGATTTAAGTGGAGTTGAATTTAAACACGGTAATATAGTTAGTAAAGGTGAAAAAGGTGTGTGGGCTGAACCTCTCGGGCCTGGTAAATACCCTGTTAATACCTTTATTATGAGGGTAGAATTAGTACCAACGACTAACTTAGTTTTAAATTGGGCCAATGCAAGAAGTGAATCTCATCAATTAGATAAAAATTTATCTACTATTACAGTTCGTTCAAAAGATGGCTTCCCATTTAATTTAGATGTATCTCAAATTATACATATACCAACTAATGAAGCTCCTAAAGTGATTGCTCGCTTTGGTAGTATGATGAATTTAGTTGGTCAAGTTTTAGAGCCAACAATTGGTAATTATTTTAGAAACTCTGCTCAAGATAGTGATGTAATTGCTTTCTTAAGTACTCGTAAAGAGAGACAAGATGCTGCAAAAGCAAAGATTAGTCAAGTGTTAGATCAATACAACGTTAATGGTGTAGATACCTTAATTGGAGATATTGTTCCACCAGAAAGTTTAATGAAAACATTAACTGATCGTAAAATTGCAGAGGAACAAAATACAACTTTTGAAACTCAAAAACGTGCAGAGGTTACGCGCCAAGCACTTGAAAAAGAAACAGCTGTTGCAGATATGCAGAAAGAAATTGTTAAAGCGGATCAAGGTGTATTAATTTCTGAACGTATTGCAGATGCAGCAGTTAAGAAAGCAACTGGTGAAGCTCAAGGTGTGAAAATTTCATCTAATGCTGAAGCTGAGCGTTTAAAAGTAATAGCAGCTGCTGATGCTGAAAAAACCAAACTAATTGCAAATGCTGAAGCAGAAAAAATAAAAGCTTTAGCAAATGCAGAAGCTGAAAAGATTTCGGTTACTGGTAATGCCGAGGCAGAGAAAATTTTAGCAATTGGTAAATCTAATGCTGAAGCTTATAAACTTTCTGTTGAAGCAATGGGTGGAGATAACTTTACTAAGTTAAAAGTTACGGAAGCAATTGGCAAGGATAAAATTAAAATCATACCAGAAGTATTAATTACTGGTGGTGGAACCGATAGTCCGAATGGACCAATTAGTGGGTTATTAGGAATGAAGTTGTTAGAAGAGGTTACAAAAAATTTGACTAACGAAACTCCAGAAAATAAAAAACCTACACCTCCTAATGATTTAAAATAGAGTTTTTATAGTTTCAAAAAAAATGGATTATTTTATAATCCATTTTTTTTGAAATAATCTAGCTTAGAATTAAAAATGGCCGCCATTAATGTGCCTCTTTTTTTTGCTTCTTCGGCAATTGGCCCTTCAAAAAAGCCGTCAACTGTTTCCGTAAAATTTTTTACCCAAATTATGAAATGACTTTCATCAATAGGTAAATTTGCATGCGGAGGAAATGGTGAACCGCTATAAGTATGTTCTGAAAATAGAATTGTTTGCCAAAAACGATACATTTTTTCTAAATGCTCTGGCCACCTATCTTTTATTTTTTCGGCAAATATGGGCCCAAGTACTTCGTTTTTTTGAATACGATCATAAAAAGTATTTACCATTAATTTAATATCTTCAATATTTTCTATATCTCTTTTCATGATTGTTTATTTAAGCTGTTGTACTAAATACGTTACCTTCTGGCACTTTTTTCCAATAGCGTTTATCATAGGCAAGGCAAATATTTCTCAAAAATAATTTACCGTTTTCTTTAATAAAAATTGTATCGCCCTTTATTTCTAATAAATCATCTTTTATAAATTCTTCAAATTTATTTTTAGCATCAACATAATAACTATCTACATTTGTTTGATGTTTACACATTAAATCTAAAATATGTGTTCGAGTTATTAAATCTTCTTCTGTTAGAGAATGACCTTTAAATAAAGGAAAATGCCCTTCATTTACAACTTTTTGGTATTCTTCAACTGTTTTAATATTTTGAGCAAATCCATCCCAAGTATCGCTTATTGATGAACAGCCTAATCCAATTAATAATTTAGTTGTATTAGTTGTATAACCCATAAAATTGCGGTGCAAAGAACCTTTTTCAAATGCATCAAACAATGAATCATTTGGTAAAGCAAAATGATCCATGCCAATATCAGAGTAATTAGCAGCAATAAATAAATCTTTTCCTGCCTGATATAAACTTCTTTTGTAAGAATCTGCTGGTAAATCTTTTTCGGAATATTTTCTTTGTCCTGGCTTTAACCATGGCACATGCGCATAACTATAAAAAGCAATGCGTTCGGGTTTTAAAGAAATTATTTTTGTAATAGTATCGTTAATTGAGTTAATTGTTTGATAAGGTAAACCATAAACTAAATCAAAATTAATTGAGGTATATCCAATTTCTCTGGCATGAGAAATAACTTCTGTTACTTCTTCAAATGTTTGATAACGATTAATGGTATCTTGTACTTTTTCGTCAAAATCTTGAATTCCAAAGCTAACTCGTTTAAACCCTAAATTATAAAGTGCTTGTAAATGTTCTCTGGTTGTGTTACTTGGATGACCTTCGAAACTAAAATCGTATTCTGGAGAAATTGTAACGGTGTCTAAAATTGTTTTTAATAAATAGCTTAAATTATCTGCCGAAAAAAATGTGGGTGTTCCTCCTCCAAGATGTATTTCTTTAATAATTGGTTTATCAGAAAACTGAGTTAAGTATAAATTCCATTCTTTTAAAAGCGTTTCAATATATGGCAATTCTACTTTATGATTAACTGTTATGCGCGTATTACAGGCACAATATGTACATAAGCTTTCGCAATAAGGTAAATGAATGTATAAGCTTATACCATCATTATTGTAGGCTGTAAACGCTTTTTTTAAATGGCTTATCCAAGTTTGTTCATCCATATTATTATCCCAATAAGGTACAGTAGGATAACTTGTGTAACGTGGAGCTGCAATATTGTATTTTGAAACTAAATCTCTCATTTATATAATTTTACCCCTTGTTCATTTTTCAATTCGGACAGAAAGTTATCAATAATTCCTGGCTTAACATGAGGCATTACTACAATTTTATACCAATTAGGTTTTTCTTCGTGATTATCAGGCACTAAATGGTATTTTACAGCTAATTCATTACTAATAAAATTGGCATCTATTGTAACAATATTTAAATCGGGATGCCTGAAATAGTTAATTTCAAATTCATCTAATTTTTCACAAATTGAGGTGGTTCTATCTATTAATTGGTGCATTTTTACGCTCCAACCAATTGACCCATGAATTCTTAAAATCATCCAAACACAAACTGCATTTGCTCCAGAACGGCTACCGCATAAGGTATAATCTTTTCCTTTTACATAGCCAGCTTCATTTGTACATACATATTTCATGTAGTTTTTTCTTATTAAGAAAATACCAGTTCCATATGGCGCTTGTAGCATTTTATGTCCATCAATAGAAAACGATGTAATGTTTTCGTTACTAAAATTAAAGCGGTTGTTTGTATTTATAAAAGGATAAATAAAACCTCCATATGCACCATCAACATGAAGTTTATAATTAATATGTAATAGATTTAATAAGGCTGTTATTTTATCAATATCATCCACAGAGCCAAACATGGTGGTAGACATGTTTACATTAACGATAAAGTATTTTACCCCATCTGCAATTGCATTTTCAATACTATATTTTAAATCTTGAATATAAACCTCTCGAGTGACTTTATTTACAGGAATTTCTATACCTTTTAAATTTAATAAGTTAACTCCTTTTGGGATAGAATAATGTGTGTCTTCCGAATAAATTACAGCAATATCTTTGTTTTCTGCTTTGTATTCTTCTAAATAAAAATTGCGATAAATCCATAACGCTTCAATATTAGCTTCTGTTCCACCACTTGCAACATAACCATCATAAGAAAATGGTTCTGCACCAAAAATTTCTTCTGCACAAATTTTTATTAAATCTTTTTCAATTTCATGTGTACCCTTAAAAAAATCTTCGTGGTCATCACCAAACGTGTGCACCCCAATATGATTAGGATTAGCAATTAAGGTTGATAAAAATGGCGCATCTTTTAAAAATGGTGCGTCTTCATAAAAAATATCTGTATCAAGGAAAGTACCTGGAATACCTAAGATATTTTCAGTTCTGTAATTTGCATTATTGCTTAAAGCTTCAAATACTTTACTTTTTATTTTCGAATATGTATATTTTCCCCAGAACATCTGTTAATGGCAATTTTTAGGAGAGCATTTTATTAATGGTTTATCTTGAGTATTTTTTTCGCAACAAGAAATTTTATGTGTTTGTTTTTCAAATTCAGGACTTAAATAGGGGATTCCTAAATTTAATCCTCTTACAATTAGTAATACAGCCATTATAGAAACAACAATGGGCATTGCTTGTCGTATGTGGTTTCTGAATTTTAAAGTTATAAATTGCCCAAAGAAAGCTACAGCATACATAACTGGAATAGTGCCAATACCAAAGAACAACATGAATTGTGCTCCGCTAAAATAATTGCCTGTTGCAATTGCACCCGCAATTCCTAAGTATACTAATCCGCATGGCAATAATCCATTTAATACACCTATTAAAAATAAAAAGTGTAAGCCTTTTTTATTAAATAATTTCCCTAGTTGATTTTTTACTGAATTAATAAATTTATATATAAATGAAAAATGTGGAGTATTAAACCATTTTGTGTAAGTAAAAATTATGGAGAGTAATAAAAGAATGCCAATTGTAATAGAAAGCGCTTGTTGAAATCCTCCTAAGAAAAATGATTGTCCTAATAGCCCAAATACCAATCCTAACACTGTATAAGTGTATACTCTTCCAAGATTATATAATAATATACCTAAGTATTTTTTTAGTGGAGAGTATTGATGAACGGGTAGGGCCAAAGCTATTGGTCCACACATTCCAATGCAATGAAAACTGCCTAAAAGACCAAGGGATATGGCTGCAATTAACACTTCCATTGCATTTTAGTTTATAAAAATTACTTCTTCTTTAAAATAATTTTTTTGATTACTAACCCAAGTTAATTGTAATTTATAGGCACCATGAATCAATTTATCTGTATTGATAATTTGCTCATTGTTTTTAAAATCCATTTTTAATTCTATATCTTTTTTAGAATCAGATGGGCGATAAAAATTTACAGTACCTGAAAAATCATTACTTACTAAAGCTGAATCAATCTTTAAAATTACTTGCTTACCATTTAATGAATGGCTAATACTGCTAGTTAAGCCTTTTTCATTATTTATAGCATTAATCTTTTTTTGAAAGTTAAGTTCTTGTGAGTAGTAATCAGTACTAACTAATTCTACATCTTGATTGTAGCACATGATTACAAGAGTTAGTATTAAAGCCACAAAACTTAAATACAAAATTACTATTCTACCTCCAAAATTCATATTTTCTATTTTTTAATTAAACTTAATTGGACCTAAGAAACTTGTTTTAATTGTTTTAATTTTTTTACCATTTGAGTATACACCAATTTCTATGTTTACTTTTCTTTCTTTTATATCATCTTTATTAAGGTATACAAAGAATTCCCCCATTGTTATTCCTTCTGGTTTTACTACAATATCTTGACCTACCAATTGTATTTTTGAATTTTTAAAATTCTCAATTTTTAATTCAACCGGTAATTTTTCACGTGTTTTGTTTACAAGTTTAATTGTAAATAAATTACTTAATTGATTATTTGGTTGCTCCTGATACAACATACCTTTTGCTCTTAATATTGTTGCATCATAATCAGAACGGGTTGTAAGTAAAACTACTTCAATACTTATAAGAACTAATAGAACCGCCGTGTAAGCTTTCATTCTTCCTGTAAAAGCAAGCTTTACTTTATTTTTAATACCGTTTTCAGAATCATAACGAATTAAGCCTTTCTCCATTCCAACACTTTCCATCATGTGGTCGCAAGCATCAATACATGCAGTACAGCTTACACATTCTAATTGGGTTCCGTTTCTAATATCAATTCCTGTAGGACAAACTTTTACACATAAGTTGCAATCAATACAATCTCCTCCAGTTCTAACTTCATTCTTTTTAAAATGATGTCTGTCTTCACCTCTTACATAATCATATGCTACAACTACAGTATCTTTATCTAACAATACACCTTGCATACGGCCATAAGGACAAACAATTAAGCAAACTTGTTCTCTAAACCACCAGTATACAAAGAAAAATATGGTTGTGAAAATTATTAAACCTATAAATGATCCAATATTTGAAGATATATGACTTAAAATATTTAATACATTGTCAATTCCAATTACATATGATAATAATGTATTTGCAATTATAAATGAAATACTATAAAAAATAACAAATTTTAAAACCCTTTTTTTAATTTTATCAGTATTCCAAGGTGCTTTTTTTAATGCTTTTTGGTAAGTTGCATCTCCTTCAATCCAATATTCTATTTTACGGAATATCATTTCCATTAAAATTGTTTGCGGACAAGCCCATCCACAAAACAACCTGCCAAAAACTACTGTAAACAAAGCAATAAATACAATAAAAATCAACATTCCTAATCCAAAGATGAAAAAATCTTGGGCCCAAAAAATAGATCCAAATAGGATAACTTTTTTCTCAGGAACATTAAATAAAAAGAGCTGTTCGCCGTTATATTTTAAAAATGGA
>CALMMX010000296.1 GCA_937868545.1 uncultured Bacteroidota bacterium | reverse complement strand
TTTTACAAAACCTGGTGGTTTATTGGTTTAATAATACTTAGCATATCGGGCGCTGTTGCTTTTATTGCCTATTACCGTATAAAACAACTTCAAAAAAAGCAAAAAGAAATCTTAGAAAAAGAACGCTTATTGCACGAATTAGATTTATCTAATATTAAATCATTGAGAGCTCAAATGAATCCTCACTTTTTATATAACGCACTAAACGCTATACAAAGTTTTATATACACTGGCAACAAAGAAACTGCTGTAACATCACTCGGAATATTTAGTGATTTAAGCCGCGGTGTTTTGGATAGTAGTAGGAGTTCTGAAATTAGTTTGTTTGACGAATTGGCGCTAATTGAAAACTACTTGAAATTAGAAACCATGCGTTTACCTAAAATAAACTATCAATTAAATATTGATCCTCAACTAAATTTACATGATACCTATATCCCAACCATGATTATTCAGCCATTAGTAGAAAACGCTGTATATCACGGTTTATCAAACAAACAGGGCGTTGGTTTATTATCTATCAACTTTACTTTATTAGAAAATGTACTGGAAGTTGTTGTACAAGATGACGGCATTGGACGTGATGCTGCAGCAAAATTAAGACAACGTGCCCTAAAAAAATCAGCCTCGTTTAGCACAAGTGCTAATTTAAGTAGAATAGAATTATTAAATGCCAACAAACAAAATAAGATTATACAAACCATCACTGATTTATATTCATCAGACAAAAAAGCTACTGGAACAAAAGTTGAATTAATTATACCAATTAACGATTATGATTAAATGTATTATTATTGAAGATGAACCACAGGCGGTAACTCTTTTAAAAACTATTGTAAATAATAAATTTCCAAATGTGGAAATTCTAGCCGACTTTGACAAAGTAAGTGTGGCTGCTGAGTTTATTAAAAAAAACAAAATTGATTTTGTTTTTTTAGATGTACAATTAAACGGCGAGTTAGGCTTAGATATTATCAATTATCTAAATAAAGATGAGCTTAATTTTGAAATCATTTTTACCACTGCTTATGGTAGCTTTGCGGTTGAAGCGTTTTCGCTATGCGCCATTGACTTTGTTTTAAAACCAATTAATGAAGATAGATTAAGTGAAGCCATTAATCGTGTGCTGAAAAAACACCAAGTATCGTTGGAGCAATTAAAAATTTTACAAGAAGTTTCTACCACGGATAAAATTGAAAAAATTGTTTTATCCATGAATGAGAAAAAAATAATTGTAAACGTAAATGACATTATATTTTTAAAAGCAGATAATGTTTACACCGAATTCTATTTGAACAATGGCATTAAGCATGTGGTGTCAAAACCATTAAAGGAATATGAATTGCTATTGAGTCAGAGAACGTTTTACAAACCACATCGCTCCTTTATTATCAATACCTCAGCGGTAAAAGCATACCAAAAAGCAGCTGGCGAAATAGAGATGAATAATAATTTTAAAGTGAATTTATCGAGAGATAAGAAAAAAGAGTTTGAAGATATTTATCTAAAATAATTACCCTTCAAACGTCACCGAAAAAATAACCATTTTAGAATTTACTTTATCGATACTTTTTGTAAAAATATTATTTAATGGTTGAATGAGGTTTTTTGTTCCTTGCAGTAGTTTAACCTCTAATCCAAGCTTAAAATATTGAAGATAAAAATCAACTCCTGCGCCACCGCTATAAAAAAAATCGTCGCGTTTTAATTGTACGGCATCATCAAGTTCGTTTGCACCACCAACCGCCTGTCCTTTTTTCTTAGATACTAAATCTAAGGTATAACCTCCGCCGCCAATTACATACGCTCCAAAGTTATCTAATCGCTTAGATTGAAGTTTAATTTCTAGTGGTAAAATGATGAATGTTGACTCAACACTTTTCTTAAATATTTTTGTACTGTCTCTATTGGCGTTTTGCAAAGTGTACTCTAGATTTCTTGATGCAAAGCTAATATTTGGGGTGAATCTTAATCGTAAATATTCGTGTAATCTGAAATCTGAAATAATACCTAATGCAAAGCCAGGATCTGATTTGGTATAAATAGTTTTCATACCATATTTAACATCGCCAATAATTGTATCTGGCATTGCTGAATTTTTCACAGTATGTATTCTAAAATCCGTTTTATTATATGCTAGCGCAAAGCCAAAGTGTAATTTATTCTTATAAAACTTAGGTAAATTAACGCCACTTTCTTCTTTGTGCTGAGAAACTGCTTGTAAAAACAAGAAGCTAAAAAAGAATATGTATAAAAAATGTTTCAAGATATTTTATTAAACGTATTTAAATAAGATTTATTATCCTAATCACTTGAAGATTCGGAATTTGTTTCCTCTGCAATAACACTTTTATCTGATGTACTAGTTTTTGTTTTAAAAAAGATTCCTTGAAACACTAAAATAATCCCTACACCAAATGAAATAGCCATATCTGCAAAATTAAAAATGGCATTAAAAAATTCGAAATGCTCACCTCCCCAAATTGGAAACCATTCCGGAAAATTACCTTCATAAATAGGGAAATAAAACATGTCAACCACATGTCCTTGAAGAAACCCAGCATAACCTCCACCCTCTGGCATAAACGCCGCCACATCGTATTCAGAGCTTGGCCCAAATGCCAATCCATAAAAAGCAGAATCTAAAATATTTCCTAATGCTCCAGCTAAAATTAACGACACGCAAATAATAAAGCCTTTATGCTCTCCATCATTCACAATTTTTTTAATATAAAATGCGCCCGCAAATACAGCAGCTACTCTAAATAAACTTAAAGCAATTTTACCGTAATCACCCCCAAATTCTAAGCCCCAAGCCATTCCTGGATTTTCGGTAAAAGTAATTCTACACCAATCAAAAAAACGATGAACTTCTCCAATAGGATAGTTTGCCTTGATGTATAGTTTGATACATTGGTCAATAAACAATACTGCAAAAACAGTAATGATTGGAAGTCTGTATTTTTTAAGCATAGAGCCTATAAAAGCAAAAAAGGTTATCTTACAAAGATAACCTTTTAGTTGAATGTAGGTAAATTTTAACTTGATTGATTTAACTTCGCATCAATGCCTAAAGTAGCATGAGGAACAACTCTTAAACGCTCTTTTGGAATTAATTTTCCAGTTACGCGGCAAATACCATAGGTTTTGTGTTGAATACGCATTAAGGCATAATTAAAATTCAATATATATATTTCT
>CALMMX010000295.1 GCA_937868545.1 uncultured Bacteroidota bacterium | reverse complement strand
GCCTATTACGAATCGGTAAAAAAGTATAGTACACTTTCAAATGTTTATTCAAATGGTGCTGAATTAGCAAGAACTGGTAAGGAATATAAAATAGCTTTACAATATATTGACAAAGCATTTGAAACTGTAAATAAAACCGAAAACAAAACAACTCTTCACACTCTTTACTTGAATAAAGCAAGCATTTTATATGATTTAAAAGATTATAAACAAGCCTATGATAACCTTGCAAATTATATTGATAGAAAAGATAGCTTGGAAAATATTGAGAATCAAAAAAGCATCAATGAACTTGAAAAAAGGTATCAATTAAATGAACGAAAAAAAGAAAACGTTTTATTAAATCAGCAGGTAAAAACTCAAGAAATTTATAATAGCCGCATGCGAATAACCATTGGACTTATTAGTTTAATAGTTGTTATTTTGGCCATTACCGCTTTTTTAGTTATTAAACAAAATAGAGCTAAAAACTTAATTAATGCTCAGCTATTTGAAAAAAATAACATTATAAACCTACAAAAAAATATTGTTGAAGACCAACACCGAGACATTACAGATAGTATAAAATATGCCAAACGAATACAAGAAGCCATTTTACCTCCATTAAATTTATGGAACAAAATTTTACCAAATTCATTTATTTTACATTTACCTAAAGATGTATTAAGTGGAGATTTTTATTGGATAGAAGAAACAGCAGATTACACTTATGTAGCGGCAGCTGATTGTACAGGGCATGGTGTACCAGGAGCATTAATTTCTATTGTAAACTTTAATTTACTTAACAAAGCTGTGCTCGAAAAAAATCTAGTTACGCCCTCCGAAATTTTAGATGCGGTAAATTTATGGTTAACAGAAAGTTTACATCAAACCTATGGAGAAAGTGCTGTGAGAGACGGAATGGACATTACCTTAATAGCAATTCATAAACATTCTAACGAAGTGCTATTTGCTGGCGCCAATAATTCTATTTATAAAGTTTCAGGTAGTGAACTCAAGCAAATTAAAGGTGATAAATTTCCGGTAGGTGCATTTATTGAAGATAAGATTCAAAAATTTACAATGCAACGTTTTACTGTTGAAAAAGGCGACAGTATTTTCCTTTTCTCTGATGGATTCGCTGATCAATTTGGCGGACCGAAAGGTAAAAAATATAAATACCTGCCATTTCAACAAAAATTAACTTCAATAACCGATGCTACTATTTCTCAGCAATCGCAAATCATGCGTAAAGAATTTATGGATTGGAAAGGAAACCACGAACAAGTGGATGATGTACTATTAATTGGAATTAAAATAGCTTAAACATTTCGTTTTGGTGGGTCCCAAGCACTTTCGTGGGATGCAGAAATAAATTTCAAGTATCCTAAAAACAAAGCAAAATTCATTAAAATAAAATGTCCCAATGAATTTATGATGGGCAGTTTTAACTTAATTTTTTCTAAGTAAATGGTTAAAGTTGGTAACACAATCAACAAGCTATACGCTACACTTACAATGATAAAAAACGGAAAATAAAAACTCACAACATACGACAAAAAGAAGGAAAACACTAAAGCAAAAGGTGTAAACCAACGCAGCACTTTGTGAGAGAAAAAAGCAAAACCAAATCCTTGATGTATTGGGAACAACAAATGTTTGTAAAATTTTAAATTTCTAAAATTACCTAAGGAGATCCTGATTTTACGTTTAAACTCTATCATTGGAGCATCATTTACATCTTCATAACAAAGGGCTTCAGGTTCAAATAAGACTTTCCCTTTTTTCTCAATTACATCCAGTGTAATAAAAAAGTCATCCATTAAAAAACCATCAGGCACTTTCACAAAGCTAGATTTTAAAATAGCATAACAACCTCCTTCTACCCCCACACAAAAACCATATTTTAAACTCTCATGATGCTTTAACTGATTTTCGAAATTTATATAAAATATTTCTTGATCAGAAATACCTTGATTTTTAGGTGAGAATTTTAAAATATTTCCACAAACCATTTTAGCATCTTTAGCAATTAAATTATAAACTAATGCCTTTAAAGTTATTGGTTCAAAAAACACATTAGCGTCTGTAAACACTAAATGCTCAGTAGTGGTTATATCAACTAACTCATTAATGATTTTTAATTTACCATTTCGGGTTTCTTTTTTAACTAAAGTAATGTTTGAATTTTGAGAGATAAATTCTTCAATGATTTGATGTGTTTGATCTGTTGAATTATCTGAGCCTATTAAAATCTTCAATTTATCTTTTGGGTAATCTGAACTTAAGAGAGATTCTAATTTTCTTTTAATTACTTTTTCTTCGTTAAATACTGAAAAAACAATCGTTACAAAAGGCCACTCAGTAATTGAAGAATAATTATTTTTTGTACGTGGTATATTCATTACTGACAATTTCATATACCATGGAAAAATCA
>CALMMX010000294.1 GCA_937868545.1 uncultured Bacteroidota bacterium | reverse complement strand
ACAATATTCACTACCACCATTTGTTCTTAATGAAAATAATTTCTCAGAAATTAAATCTAAATCTGTGCTTAATCCAGTAATTTGTCTGATATAATTACCTTCTACCGATAAACCATCATTACCATATTCGTATAATGAAATTTCTATTGTTGGTGTTTTACCTTGATATTTTAGTGTTGTAAGGGTATTAACAATATCCCATAACCGAGATTTTGCTTGTTCAATTAATCCATCCATACTATTTGAGGTATCAAACAAAAGTGCTACCTGAATTTTAGAGCTGCCATCAGGTGGAAGTATGGTATTTACACCTAAATAAGTAGTAACAGTATGTTGATTGAAAATTGCGCTATTTCCATTTAAGGTAGATAGAGCTAAAGCTGATAAGAAAACAAGATTTTTCATAATTATAAATTTTAAAGATTAATTTGAATGATTATTTAACTATTGATGTTAGAAATGGATAAATTCCATATTATTTTATTTCAAAAACTGTTTTTACCTCGTATCGTAATTTTATTTTTGATAAACCTCCAATTTTTTCATCTTCTTGGTTAGTAGACGAAGAACTACTACTCATAACTGAATTAGAACTCATATTAGAATTACTATTACTAATGTTGTTTGTGCCAAAATTAGAGTAACCGTAGTATCCATATCCATAATATGGATAATGCAAACCATTGTAATTGTTTGGTTTATTATCAGAAGAAATTTCCTCGATACTTATTATGCCACCTATTTCTTCATCAATTGCTTCTAATAAATATTTAGCTTTTTCTTTTGCCATTTTTATAGCCTCTTTTTTTACTTCTTTCCTAAACATTGTAATGTTTTTATTTGAAGTTTTAGTAATAGCAATGTTTTGTACCCAACTTTTATTTAAATCCTTAGATAAATTGAGCATGTTAGTTTTAGAATCTAGCTTTAACTTATACGTTTGAACTATATATGACGAATTACGGTAATACCACCAATCCCACCAATAATGCCACCATCCAAATCCTACAACATTTGTATTTGATTTAAAACTCAATTGATCTTCTGGTACATTATGCTTTTTACAAATTTCTTCTAAACTATTTTCAATTTTTTCTAATAAACTTCTTTCACAATGTATTGTTATAGAAAGTTCAACTTCATCAGGATCTATTTCCATTTCTGCACTACCTGTAACAGTTATGTATTTTTTGTCTTGTGCCAATAAGGTAGTTTTAACATTTAGTAATAATACTATAAGTAAAGAATACATAATGTTTTTGGGGATAGCTTGCATGATCTTCATAAGAATAAATTTTAAGGTTTACTCAAAATTAGGTCTTACACTTACCCTAATTTTTAACAAATGGTGTAATTGCAGTTTGACTTGGTGAAATGGATTGTTTAAACAAATAAAATTGAGTTATTTTACTTTGTGGAAATAAGAACAATAAATAATTTTAAATACCTCATTTATAACTATTTAAAAATAATGGGCATGATGTTATTTTTAATTTTTCAGTCACAAATTTATGCTCAAACTAATACTGCCGAAAGTAATAGCTCATTAGGTAAAAAATACAAATCAATTGAAAAAGGTTATAAGAGTGGTGAAAATGATGAGGGAATTGCAACTAAATATGAAGAACTTGCAAAAGAACTAGTGAAAAATAATGAACTTGCTAAAGCAGAAGAATACCAAAAAAAAGCAGTTGAAATATTTACCAAAACAAAATCTAAAAAAGAATTAGCAAATGCTTTACGTTTATTAGCAAAAATACAAGAGGCTCAAAATAAAACTAAACAAGCCATTACAAACTATGACAATGCATCTAAAACCATTGATGAAGATTTAAATACTACTTTGAATAATAGTGATGTTAGCAGACTTCAAAATAGTAATAACCCTGTACAGCAGTCTAATTCAATAAATTCTAAAATTAGCAAGTTAAAAAGTGCTAGTAATACACAATCAAATCAAAATGATATACAAGAAGCTTATGTGCAAATGGCCGAAGTGCAAGCGCAAAATAATAACACACAGGGTGCAATTGAAAATTACAATAAAGCTTTAGAAATTAATCCAAGTGATAACCTCACTGCAAATGGTATCAAAAATGAGATTGCAACAATTTATGCCAATAACAATGATTTAGAACAAGCCATTCAAATTAAAAATACAATAATCCAAAATGTAGATAACTTTAATGACGTTAATCAACAAATAAAGGAAAGACAAAGTTTAGCCAATCTCCTTATTTTAAATAATGAAGAAAATAAAGCAATAATTTTAATTCAGGAAGCATATAACATTGCCATTAATAAAGGTAAAACCATTGAAGCTAAAAATAGTTTGTTACAATTAATAGCATACTATAAAGAAAAACATGATGATAAAAAAACATTACAGCTATACGAAGTGTTTTTGCAAAAGCTTGAAAGTTTAATAAAATCAGACTCTACATTAATAGATGTTAAATTATTTGAAGAGACAGATAATAAAATAAAACAACTAGAACTTGAAAAAAGCCTAAAAGATGAGCTAATTGAAAAGAAAAATAGCTTTAACTTTTTCTTAATTGTATCGTTAATTATACTTCTTATATTAATTATAATAATTATAGTTTATTCTGTAATCATTAAAAAGAAAAACAAAAAGATATCATTGCAATCTTTGCGACGTGAAATGAATCCACATTTTATTTTTAATAGCTTAAATAGTGTAAACCAATTTATAGCCCAAAACAAAGAAATTGAAGCTAATAAATTCCTTACCTCCTATTCATCATTAATGCGAAATATGATGGAAAATTCGAGTAAGGATTTTATACCAATACAAAAGGAAATAGACCAATTAAAAAAATATTTGGATTTAGAGCATTTGCGTTTTAACGATAAATTTGATTTTGAAATTTTTATTGATGAAACCATTGATACTGATAGTTTATTAATTCCAAATATGCTCATACAGCCACATTTAGAAAATGCCATTTGGCATGGATTAAGGTATAAGGAAATTAAAGGCTTTTTAAAATTGAGTTTTTTTTATACAAAGAAAACCATTGAGATTATTATTGAAGACAATGGTATTGGAATTAAAAAGAGCAAAGAGTTAAAAACTGAAAATCAAAAATTACATAAATCAATTGGCTTAACTAATATAAATGAACGTATAGCCTTATTAAATGATTTATACCATGTGTCTATTACATGCGAAATTAATGACAATAAGAACTTGGAAGGAACAATTATTAAATTAATAATTCCTCAATTAACTAAAATATAAATTATGCAATTACAAAAAATTAAAAGCGTAATAGTTGAAGATGAAATTGCGGCAAGGGAAGCTTTAAAAAGCTACTTAATTAAATATTGTCCGCAGATTGAGATTATAGGAGAAGCTCAAAATAGCAAGGAAGGAATTGAACTAATAAATTCTTTGCAACCTCAATTGGTTTTTTTAGATGTGGAAATGCCTTATGGAAATGCCTTTGATGTATTAGAAGGTTGTAAGGATGTAATATTTGAAAC
>CALMMX010000293.1 GCA_937868545.1 uncultured Bacteroidota bacterium | reverse complement strand
AGATAAATTAACTGGTTATTTAAATCAAAATCAAATGTTTGATTTTGAGATAAAATAAAACAGGAGTAATACTTAGAGATTTATTGTAGCTTATTAAGAGGTATTTTAACAATATTTCAAGTGCTTCATTTATATTATTGCATAAATATTATTTTCGAATAAAAAGTCAACTATTAAATTATATCTATTCTAAAAAAATACAACTATAATTATTTTAAAATAATTCGTTTACTACTATATTCAGTTCCATCTGGAGCAGTAACATTAATAAAATACATTCCTTTTTCAAGGTTAGAAAAATCAAACGAAATTTTATCTTCATTTTGATAAATTACATTTATAGATAGTTCTTTATTTGTAACATCAAAAATTTTGTATTTTATTTTACTAATGTTATAAGAAGTACTCAAATTTAAAATATCTGAAGTTGGGTTGGGATAAAAAATCACAAATTCTTCTTTTTTAGAGCGATAAATAGATTTTATTGGTGTATAAGTAAATGAGTTATCCATATCAATTATTTTAAGACGATAATACGAATAATCATAAAGTGGAGCGTTATCTTCAGTTTCATAATATAGAGTACTATTTGAATTTTCGGCTGCTTTCAAAATTGAAATTATTTCCCAGTTTAATCCGTCAGAACTGCGCTCTACATTAAAATAATTGGTGTTTTTTTCGCTTTTAGTAGCCCAATTTAATGCAACTTTTTGCCCTTGATCTTTAGCATCAAAATTTAATAATTCAATTGGTAGAGGACTTATTAAATAATTACGAGTACCGATGGTATAATAACCATCTAACGTTAATGGATAACTATTAAATTTTACAATATTACCTGATGCGGATGAGGCTGTGGCAAGTTCTGTCCAACTACCAGTTAGTGATGATCTATAAAGCAACACATAATTACTTGCAGGACCAAGTGCTGCAAGTGTTCCACCTGCAATCATATCAAATTCAACATCTGCATTAATGTTAGAACCTGTATTTGTAATATCTAAATACCAAATACGCTGCCACCTAGCATTACTTAATCCCGTCATTCCAGCAATATCAGTTGTTATTTGAGCATTAACAGTACTAGAGTGCCCAGCTAAAATATAATCGCCAACATCTAAACCCGATACAGTATTAATACCTAGCCCAGCACAAATAGATGCTGAAAAAGTGGGATTACTACCTGAACTTTCTCTTCCAACACCAGCAACTTCAAAGTCATAATTTCCATTTATGGGTGTATCGCCTAAATATTTATCATTTGCTGATAAAGGTATATTGTATTTTGCAGAAGTATAATTATTAACTATTGTACGTTGTGCATCATTTACTGTAACTGTATAAATAATAACTTCTGCTATATATCCGCCAAAAGGTCTGTTATTTGATGCATGTGTACAACCAATATTTAAAGGTGATGGTTTATCAGGGACTAAAGCACTAGATTCAAAAGCAGTTGCTAAAAGTTGTTCTTCTTGATAAATTTTACTTCGTTGTGGTGGAGGAAGCGTACCATTATACAAGGCATTCATCATATAATTGGTATTTGTGGTATATGTTAATGGAGTGGTACTAAACCTATTCCCTAAACCATCAATATCTAAATGAAAATATGAAGGGGACCAATAAAACAACATAAATGCTTCATCAATATCTATAGATGTTCTTTTAGAAACAATACATCTTGCATCTCCACCAATAAAATTCATTCTTGTGGTTGTGAAAAATGAATAACCACTTGTATTGTCTAACTTCGGATTATCAGGAGCAGTTAAAAAATCATTTTGACCAGCTGTATTATTATTATCAAATAAAATGGCTGGAAAACCATTAAAAATATTAGTTGCAAATGAAGGTTGTTGAACTGCAACTGACTGAGAAACATTAATTGAATTTCCAGATTGATCATTCCAAAAAGAAATTGATGTGCTATTAGTAGTAGATGAAGTACCCTTATCTGCTTTAAGCCATAACACATTATTAGCGCTAGTTCCTACTCCTGCTGGTCCAGTTTGAGAAATTAGTATATTTTTTGATAAAAATACAAAGGTTAAAAATATAAATATTAAAATTCTAAACATGCTAGTTAAAATTAATCAATTATACTGTAAATCAAAAATTATTAATAACACAAAGAGATTAATAAAATAAACCAAAAAAATTAATTTTATTAATTATGATTAAATCTATCGAACCAAAATTAAAAAACTATAAAATTTATAAATATGATATTTTTTTGGGTAAAATTTAGGGTAAACAAATTACAAATAGAATATCATTCTATTGTGGCCCTGTCAGGGATCGAACCTGAATCTTAGGCTTCGGAAACCCAAATACTATCC
>CALMMX010000292.1 GCA_937868545.1 uncultured Bacteroidota bacterium | reverse complement strand
GTACATAAATACCATCATCAAAAGCTGAACCATCTCCAAGCTTACCAATGTACATACCAGGGCGCATACGTATGTGTTCTTGCCAATCGAGCGATTTTATACTGTCTTCGTTATAACTTGCTATTTCTTTTGCCATATATTATTTCTGGTTACTTGTTTCTGGTTACTTGTTCCTAGTTTCTAATCCTTTTTAAATTTATTGCCTTTATATTCTCAATTATTTAAATAATTTATAAATTTTCCGAGTTTACTTGCTAATACTAAACAATCATCTTGTAACAAATCATGCTTTTCCTTATCAATAAATTTTCTATCTAAAACTCTATATAATTGCGACCTAACCTCTCCCAACGATCCTTTCGAAATTGCTAAAAACTGAATAAATTCTCTATTTCCATCTCTTTCAAAACCTTCAGATATATTATCCATCACGGAACCTGAAGACCGATCTAATTGACTCTTTAAATCATAGTTTTTTGCTTCAATTAATGCCTCTAACAAGGAAATGAGATTCACGTTTAATAATCTCGCTAATTGCCAAACTTCTAAATCTTCAAATCTTTTTATAGTTACCATATTACTATTTTTTATTTCAAGTTACTTGTTTAAAGTGAAATAAACTAGAAACTATTAACAATAAACTAGAAACTTCTTAAACATTAAATCTAAAGTGCATTACATCACCATCATTAACTACGTATTCTTTTCCTTCAACTTTTAATTTACCAACTTCTTTACAAGCTGTTTCAGAACCATAATGAATATAATCATTGTAAGCTATCACTTCCGCTCTAATGAATCCTTTTTCAAAATCGGTATGAATAACACCAGCAGCTTGTGGTGCAGTCATTCCTTTTTCAATTGTCCATGCTCTCACTTCTTTTACACCTGCAGTAAAATAGGTTTGCAATTTTAATAAGCTATAAGCCTGTTTAATTAATTTATTTACACCTGGTTCATCTAAACCCATTTCAGATAAAAACATTTGTTTTTCCTCGTATGTTTCTAACGAAGCTATTTCGCTTTCCATAGCAGCAGTAATAACAAGTATTTCAGCACCTTCTCCTTTTACTGATTCAGCAACCGCATCTACGTATTTATTTCCAGTTTTTGCTGAAGCTTCATCAACATTACATACATACATAACTGGCTTTATGGTAAGTAAATGTAAGTCCTCAATATATGGTAATTCACTTTCTTCTAAAACACATGCGCGAGCTGATTTTCCGCTTTCTAAAGTATCTTTTAACTTTATTAAGGTGTTAAATGTTTTTACAGCTTCTTTATCGTTACCAACTTTGGCAGCTTTTTCAAATTTCTTTAATTTAGTTTCAACCGATTCTAAATCTTTTAATTGTAATTCAGTATCAATAATTTCTTTATCACGCACGGGGTTAACATTTCCATCAACATGAATAATATTATCATCATCAAAACAACGCAAAACATGCAAAATAGCATTACATTCACGTATATTAGCCAAAAATTTATTTCCTAAACCCTCACCTTTACTAGCTCCTTTAACTAAACCAGCAATATCCACAATTTCAACTGTTGTTGGTTGTATAGCCTGAGGTTTAACCAATTCAGATAATTTATTTAAACGTTCATCCGGCACGGTAATAACACCTACATTTGGTTCAATAGTACAAAACGGGAAATTTGCCGCCTGCGCCTTTGCATTACTTAAACAATTAAAAAGAGTTGATTTTCCTACATTTGGCAACCCTACGATACCACATTTTAAAGCCATATTTTACAATTTTTGAGTTTTACGAGTTAAAGATTTTACGAGTTTTTGATAAATCAATAACTAGCTAATTCTTAAATTTATTAATTAATTTTGCAAATATATTAAAAACGGTTGCTAAGCCTTACTATTATTTGTAGCAAAGAGCAACAGTTTTTAACAATTACGCCGAAATAATTGTGTAAAACATTTTTTTCTAACAAGCTGTAATTCTTATTAACATTAACGTTATAACGATAAATCAAATAGTATTTTTACGAAAAAAATAAATTTTATGAATATTGCCCAATTAGAAAAATTATCGACTCAAACACGTAGAGATATAGTAAGAATGGTTCATGCAGTTAGTTCTGGTCATCCTGGAGGCTCATTAGGTTGCACAGAATACTTAGTAGCATTGTATAACGGAGTTATGAATCACAATCCTAAAAACTTTACAATGGATGGAAAGGGTGAGGATTTATTTTTCTTGAGTAATGGGCATATTAGTCCAGTTTTTTATAGTGTTTTAGCTCGTTGTGGTTATTTTCCAGTTGAAGAATTAAGCACTTTCCGTAAATTAAATTCTCGTTTACAAGGGCACCCAACTACTCATGAGCATTTACCAGGTGTAAGAATTGCAAGTGGCTCATTAGGACAAGGTATGAGTGTTGCAATAGGCGCTGCATTAGCTAAAAAATTAAATAATGATAATTCAATAGTTTATAGTTTGCATGGTGATGGAGAATTACAAGAAGGGCAAATTTGGGAAGCAATGCTTTATGCTACTGCTAACAAAGTAGATAATTACATTGCAACTATTGATTATAATGGTCGCCAAATTGATGGTGATGTTGAAAACGTATTATCTTTAGGTAATTTAAAAGCAAAATTTGAAGCATTTGGATGGCAAGTAGTTGAAACAGAGAAAGGAAATGATATGGCGTCTGTAATTGAAGGTTTAAATAAAGCAAAAGCATTTATTGGGAAAGGCAAGCCAATTGTAAACATAATGAAAGCAGAAATGGGTGCAGGTGTTGATTTTATGATGGGAACACATAAATGGCACGGTTCTGCTCCAAATGATGAACAATTAGCAAAAGCTTTAGGACAATTAGAAGAAACACTAGGTGATTATTAAAATTTAAATAATTGATTACTGAGAAACCAGATTTAAAAAAAATAAAAAAGAGTATTAAAAGTATTTTGCTTCTAATACTTTTAAACCTTGCTTTTTTTAATCTTAAATCACAGCCTACAAACCGAATCCTATTTATTTTTGATGATTCTTACAGTATGTACGCTCAATGGAATAGTGATATTAAAATTGAGGTTGCTAAAAAAATAATGGGCGAATTTTTAGATAGTTTAAAAACTATCCCAAACTTAGAATTAGCCCTACGTTGTTATGGACACACCACATTTATAAGACCAGAACGTAATTGTAAAGACACAAAACTAGAAGTGCCATTTGCAAAAGCAAAAGATAATGCCATTAAAATTAAGCAACGCATTCAAAAATTAGAGCCACTTGGTACAACTCCAATAGCTTATTCATTAGGAGAATGCGTTAATGATTTTACCCCATGTACCGATTGCCGAAATATAGTTATACTGATAACCGATGGAATTGAAGAGTGCGAAGGAAATCCGTGCGAAGTATCAAAAGCTTTACAAAAGAAAGGTATATTTTTAAGGCCCTTTGTGATTGGTGTTGGCTTAGACGTGAAATTTGCAGATGTTTTTGGTTGTATGGGAAAATTTTATGATGTTAGTAATGAAGCAAATTTTAAAGATGTACTTAACCTTGTATTAACTGAAGCCATAACACAAACTACAGTTCAGGTAGATTTACTTGATGCAACAAAGCATCCTACTGAAACAAATGTGAATATGACTTTTTTTGATAGCAACACCAAACAAATAAAGTACAATTATTTACATACTATAAACAGTGCGGGCAATCCTGATACACTTATTTTAAATCCCTTTAAAACATATGATTTATTAGTACATACAATTCCACCAATTGAAAAGAAAAATATTTCAATTACGCAAGGTAAACACAATGTTATTCCGGTTGATGCCGCACAAGGCACTTTAAATTTACTTATTGAAGGAAATGTAACTAAATACTATCCTACATGTGTAGTAAGAAAAAAAGGAGAGTTAAACACAATTAATGTTCAAGATTTTGGTAAGACTGAAAAATATTTGATTGGCAAATACGACTTAGAAATACTAACACTGCCAAGAATAAAGCTGTTTGATGTTGAAATTAAACAAAGTGAAGAACAAAAAATATATGTGCCAAGTTCGGGCAATATTTATTTAACAAAAGGTGGTTCTGGTTTTGGAAGTATCTATTTAGATGATGGAAAAAAAGTTACTTGGGTTTGTAATTTAAATTCTAGTTTAAACACTGAAATTATTTACCTACAGCCTGGTGATTATAAATTAGAATTTAGGTATGATGGCATAACTGAAACTATTAAAACCATTGAAAAACGGTTTACAATTAAATCTCAGGCAGTTACCAATATAAAATTAAATTAAAGGTTTTTAACATTTTAAGAATTATTTGGCAAAAGAATTGATAAATGATATATTTATATTTTTAAAAATACTATTATGATAAAAAAATTACTTGTTTCTGCATTGCTTGTTTCATTTACATTTATTGCTAATGCTCAAAAAGATGAATCAAAAGAATTAAACTGTTATAATAAATGGTCTAAAAAATTTGATGAAAGAGGTGCTGATGAAATAACAGATGGTGTTTATACAGATGTTATTATTACATCGCGTTTTGGAAATACTGCTAAATGTTACACTGGCAAAGCGGAAGTTGTAAATAAAAAAGTAACAAAGTTTTATATTACTTTAGAAGATGGTTCTTTTGAAGAAGTTAAGCGTACTTGGAAAGAAAAATCAAATTCAGATGTGTATATAATTAATGGTATTAGTAAAACGATGATTACAGTTCATAGTGAACTAATTAACATATTATGGCCTAAAAAAATAAAGGCAAAAAAAGCAGCAATGAAAGTTGCTCCAGAACCAACAGACGACTAAGATTTAATTATTCTTTCTTTTATTTTTACCGCAGGATTTCCTTGATAAATAGCCCATGGTTCTAATCTTGCTGTTGCAACACTGTTTACAGTTAATACAGCATGACTTCCAACTTTTACTCCAGGACAAACAACTGCCTTTGCACCAATCCATGCACCTTCTTCAATTGTAATATTACCAACTATTAAATCAAAAGCAACTTTTTTATAATGGTGATTTCCGCATAATAACATTGCTCCTTGCGAAACACATGTATTATCATGCAAAATAACAAGACCTAAATTATCAATCCAGGCTCTTTCTCCAATCCAAACGTGGTTTCCAATTCTCAAATTCCAAGGGTACTTAACATTTACAAAAGGTTTTATAACTACGCCCTCGCCTACTTTAGCACCAAATAACCTCAACAAAAAAACTTTAAAAGAACTTATTGGAAATGCTGAATTTAAAAAGGTAGCATTTAAAGCATACCAACATAATCGTTTAAAAGGGTTTCCACCTCTTTTATACCAATCATTATTAAATTTAGATAAATCAGTTTTTAATTTTTCCATTATTACTTAACAGTATCACATTTACATGAACCTTTTAATAGTTTAATATCATTTATATAGGTGATGGTATCTTTATCTTCAACTACCATTTCAAATAAAGCATCTTTGTTATCAATTGCTTGTAAATAATATAAACCATAAGGTTTTTTATGTACCTCACTTAAATCATAATTTACTTTGAATTTTTTTAATCCTAATTTAAATAAAACCTGATTTTGATTTAAACACTTTATTTTACATTCAGCTTTTGGTCCTAATTGTAATGTTTGATATTGAATTTCTAACATTTTTAATTCATTAGGACTTGTGCATCCTTTTTTATTTACGATAAAAAATAAAATAATACAACCTGGAATAAAACCAACTAAAAATAAGCGAAAACGTTGCCAAAAATTCATATGAGGACTTTTTAAATATTACAATTTTAATTTTTATAGATTAGATAGCAGCCATTAATAAATTAATATCTTTAAATGGTAGGTTGAATGTTTCACCTAAATATTGGTTAGTTAAAATACCATTGTACACATATACTCCATTTCTAACTCCAGAATCTTTTCTCACCAAACTATCAAAACCACCTTCATCTCCCATGTTAATTAATATTTGTTGAAATATATTACTAAAAGCATAAGAGGCTGTACGAGCCACACGTGATGGAATATTTGGAACACAATAATGAATAACACCATGTTTTCTAAATACAGGCTTAGTATGATTTGTAACTTCAGATGTTTCGAAAACACCACCTTGATCAATACTTACATCAATAATTACAGATCCTGCCTTCATTTCTGAAACCATATTTTCAGAAACGATACAAGGCGTTCTACCTTTTGTTGCTCTAAGAGCTCCAATAACTACATCAGCCGTTTTTAAATGCTTTTCTAAAACTTTTGGTACAATTACAGAAGTGAAAATTCGAGTTCCTAATTGACTTTGCAAACGACGTAAACGAGAAGTTGAATTATCAAAAACTTTTACTGATGCTCCTAAACCTAATGCTGCACGAGCAGCAAATTCTCCCACAGTACCAGCACCAATAATAACAACTTCTGTTGGTGAAATACCACTAATTCCTCCCAATATAGAACCTACTCCATTATTAGCATTACTTAATAATTCGGCTGCAACTAAAATAGAAGTACCACCTGCAATTTCCCCCATGGCTCTAATAACTGGAAAAATACCTGCGTCATCAGTTATCATATCATAGGCAACGCAGTTTAATTTTTTAGCCACTAACTTTTTTAAAAAATCTTCGGGCTGAACAGTAAGTTGTAATGATGAAAATAATGTTTGCTTAGTTTGCATACATTCAATTTCGTCTAAAGTAGGAGGAGCAATTTTTAAAATTATATCAGCTTTAAATACTTCTTTAGCAGAATATACTATTTCTGCACCAGCTTCGCTATAATCAGTATCTTCAAAATGAGCTGCTTTCCCTGCACCAGTTTCTACAATTATTCTATGGCCATTATTAACTAATAAAGCAACTGCATCTGGAAC
The DNA here is from genome assembly GCA_937868545.1 of uncultured Bacteroidota bacterium. Classification (GTDB taxonomy): domain Bacteria; phylum Bacteroidota; class Bacteroidia; order B-17B0; family Aurantibacillaceae; genus UBA4416. The sequence goes on along the minus strand of CALMMX010000292.1, from coordinate 4,586 downwards.
TAGAGGCACTCTATTTTCTTGAAATGCCATTTCTTTAGGAATTCCAATATAAAGTTTACCTTTTTTACGAGCTACTTCAAGCATTTCTTCTTGAGGTGCATAACCACCTTTTGTAAGAGAAAACAATACGTCTTTTGACATTACCATAATATATTCAAATAATTAGATTAAAAATCACTACCATGATAGCGAGGTGCATTACAATCATCAATAGATTTTCGAGGACGATAAATTACACCAAGTCTAAGTTCAAACGTTCTATTCCATTGCACAACAGTACCAACATGGTTTTTAATTAAATCAGGATTATAATGTAACTCTACAAAAGGCTTAAATTTACTATAAACTGAAAGTTCATATCCAAGAGCTACATCAGGAGTTACAGTAATTTTTGGTACACGAGCCATTACTTCAGGATAAGCAGTAATACCTTTTCTTAAATTGTACTCTAAACGAGCGCCAAGCATTACATAAGGCGTTCCTCTATATCCTTCATTAAAAAATATTTTCGCATAATTATTCCACTGTATGTATGAAAATGCATTTGCACTTTTTGGTGCCCTAGTTACTGGCCATCTATCTAATAATTGTCTTTCAACTGCTCCTTTATTGCAATATTCTATTTCTGTTTGCCATCTAAAATTAGAGTATTTTAAAAATTCTCCTAAGATTCCAACACTCCAACTAAAATATTCAGCAGAACGATGAGATGGAGCTGGAAAGGTATGAGAATAAAATGTACAATCAATTGGAGTTGCATTAATATATCTATGACTAGATTCTGTTACTCCTATAAATAAACCTACACCTCTAAAAAATTGAGCATTAGAATTATATGTGATATAAACTAAAGCAACTATTAAGATATTTTTTTTTAACATAATTTTATGCACTAATTGTTTCAATACTAGGATTTACTTTTTTAACTAAGCCTTGTAAAACTTTACCAGGTCCTACTTCGGTAAAATGAGTAGCACCATCAGCAATCATTTGAGTAACTGTTTGAGTCCATTTAACTGGTGCAGTTAATTGAAGAATTAAATTCTTTTTAATTTCATCAGGATTAGAAACCGCATTTGCAGTTACATTTTGATAAACAGGACAAATTGGTTGATTAAAAACTGTTGCATTAATAGCCGCTTCTAACTCAACACGAGCAGGTTCCATTAATGGAGAATGAAACGCACCACCTACTGGCAATACTAAAGCACGCTTAGCACCAGCAGCTTTCATTTTTTCGCAAGCAATATTAATTCCTTCTATTGAACCAGAAATTACTAATTGACCAGGACAGTTATAATTTGCGGCTACAACAATATTTCCAGCCTCTGTAATTTCTTTGCATATATTTTCTATAATTGCATCATCTAAATTTAAAACTGCTGCCATGGTTGAAGGGTTTATTTCACATGCCTTTTGCATTGCTTGAGCTCTTTTAGAAACCAATGTTAAAGCACTTTCGAAACTTAACGTTTTGTTTGCTACTAATGCAGAAAACTCACCTAATGAATGACCTGCAACCATATCAGGAATAAAATTTTCTCCCAATGATAATGCTAAAACTACTGAATGCAAAAATACTGCAGGTTGGGTTACATTGGTTTGTTTTAAGGCTTCATCAGTGCCTTCAAACATTATATCAGTAATTTTAAATCCTAAAATATCATTAGCTTGATGGAATAATTTTTTGGCGATATCAGAATTTTGATACAGTTCTTTTCCCATTCCAGAAAATTGAGATCCCTGACCAGGAAATACAAATGCTTTTTTCATTAAAATATAGTGTTATGTTAAAACATAAAGATAAACGAAAAAAAGATAAGTTTTGTTATTTAATAATATTGAGTTTTAAGTATTTGTATGTTTAAAAAGTTGTGAAACCAATCTGTAAACAAATATTGTTATCAATCCTTAAATCCAATTTACGCCTATAATTTGCATTATTAAGAATGTACATTTTGAAAAACAAAAAAGCCCCATCTATATTTTAGATGGGGCTTTTTATTATGTTAAGAAACAATTAAGCTTTAGTTTCTTCTGGCTTAGGCATTGTTGCTTTGCGAGATAATTTAGCTTTACCGTTTTTAGGATCAGTACCAATGTATTTCACTTTAATTACTTCTCCTTCTTTAATAATTCCGTCTAATGAATCTAAACGTTTCCAATCTACTTCACTAATGTGCAATAAACCTTCTTTACCTGGCATAAACTCTACAAATGCACCATAAGGCATAATAGATTTTACAGTAGCATCGTAAATTTCACCTACTTCTGGTATTGCTACTATAGATTTAATACGAGCCACAGCTGCTTTTAAATCTTCTAATTTTTCAGCAAAAATTTCTACTCTACCACTGTTATCAACCTCAGTAATAGAAATTGTAGCATTTGTTTTCTTTTGGATATCTTGAATTACTTTTCCTCCAGGTCCAATGATTGCACCAATAAATTCTTGAGGGATAGTTAATACTTCAAAACGAGGTACGTTTTCGTTATAATCTTCACGAGGCGAACTCATTGTTTTAGTAATTTCACCCATAATATGTAAACGGCCTTCTTTAGCTTGTAATAAAGCTTTTTCCATTACTTCATATGGCAAACCATTTACTTTTAAATCCATTTGTACAGCAGTAATACCATCTTTTGTACCACATACTTTAAAATCCATATCACCTAAATGATCTTCATCACCTAAGATATCTGATAAAATAGCATAACTACTATTGTCAGCAGAAGTAATTAAACCCATTGCGATACCAGTAACTGGTTTTGCAATTTTAACACCTGCATCCATTAAAGCTAAAGTACCTGCACATACAGTTGCCATAGATGACGAACCATTAGATTCTAAAATATCAGAAACTACACGAACAGTATAAGGTGTATCAGTAGGAACTACTTTAGATAATGCACGTAATGCTAAATTACCATGTCCAACTTCTCTACGACCTACTCCACGGTTTGGTTTAGCCTCTCCAGTTGAAAAACCAGGGAAGTTATAGTGCAAAATAAATTTAGTTTCACCACGATAAAAAGCACCATCAATTAATTGTGCATCTTTTCCTGTACCTAAAGTTACAGTAGTTAATGATTGAGTTTCGCCACGTTGGAAAATTGCTGAACCGTGAGCTCCAGGTAAATACCCTACTTCACTCCAAATTGGGCGAATTTGATTTGTTTTACGGCCATCTAAACGAATTTGTGTATCAAGAGTTGCTTGACGCACTGCATCGTATTCTACACCATGGTAATACGTATTTATTAAACCTTCTTTTTCTTTTAATTCTTCTGGTGTAAATGTTGATTTATACTCATCTAACACAGCTTTAAATGAAACTTTACGTTCATTTTTATTAGGATTTCCTGCTTTTGCAACAGCATATACTTTATCGTAAGTTGCTTTTGCTACAGCTGCTTTCAATTCTAAATCATGTTTTTCATGACAGTATTCGCGTTTTGGTTTTAAACCAGCCTTAACTGCAAATTCATTGATTGCATTAATTTGAACTTTAATAGCCTCATGAGCAAATTTAATAGCTTCTAACATTTCTGCTTCGCTTACTTCACTCATTTCACCTTCCACCATTGCAATATCAGTTGCAGATGCTGCTACAATCATATCAATTGTAGATAATGCTAATTGGTCAATATCTGGGTTTATAACTAATTTACCATCAATTTTACCAACACGTACTTCTGAAATTGGCCCGTTGAATGGGATATCAGAAACTGCAACTGCTGCAGATGCTGCTAATCCAACTAATGCATCAGGCATAGTTTTTCTATCAGACGAAATTAAAGATAACATTATTTGTGTATCTGCATGGTAATCTTCTGGAAATAAGGGACGCATAGCTCTATCAACAATACGAGAAATTAATACTTCGTAATCAGATAATTTTGCTTCTCTTCTAAAAAATCCACCAGGGAAACGGCCTGTAGCCGCATATTTTTCTTGATAATCTACTGTTAATGGTAAAAAATCTACTCCTTCTTTTGCTTCTTTGTTACTAACAACTGTAGCTAAAATCATGGTAGCGCCTAATTTTACAACTACTGCTCCATCTGCTTGTTTTGCTAGTTTCCCTGTTTCAAGGGTTACTATTCGTCCATCTCCTAAGTCGAACGAATGTGTGATTCCGATTTGTGACATCTTGTTTTTTTGTTTGTTTTGTGTACCAACGTTTTTGGTACGGGTTTATATATTTATTCTGTTTTTAATTTTATTTTTATTATCAATCTTTAAAAATAAATTATTGAATTTATAATTTACACTTAAACATTAAAAATAAATGTTTTTTTATAATAACAAAGGCATCCCGATTACTCAGAATGCCCCTTTATTAATTAAAATTCATTATTATTTACGTAAATCTAATACTTTAATAATAGCACGGTAACGCATGATATCAGTATTTTTTAAATAGTCTAATAATGCACGACGTTTACCAACTAAATTTAATAAAGCACGTTGAGTACCAAAATCTTTTTTGTTTGATTTTAAATGACCAGTTAAATGGTCGATACGATGCGTGAATAAAGCCACTTGAGATTCTGCTGAACCAGTGTTTTTATCGCTTCCACCG
>CALMMX010000291.1 GCA_937868545.1 uncultured Bacteroidota bacterium | reverse complement strand
TTAAATAATGGATGTCCAAGATGCCTCATGTGAATTCTAATTTGATGGGTTCTACCTGTTTCTAATTTACATTCAACAACTGTTACATAACCAAAGCGTTCTAATACTTTGTAATGTGTAATTGCATGTTTACCATGGTCACTATTTGGGAAACAAGCCATTACCTTTCTATTTTTTAAATCTCTCGCTACATTGCAGGTAATGGTTCCGCTATCTTCTTTCACATCGCCCCAAACTATTGCAATATATTTTCTATCTAAATTTCTATCAAAAAAATCTTTTGCTAATCGTGTCATTGCTAATTCTGTTTTAGCAACTATTATAATTCCAGATGTGTTTTTATCAATCCTATGTACTAAACCTGGTCTATCTATTGATAAATCTGCAGTTAGTTGTGTTTTTGAAGTTGGTAAATTTTTAAATCGAAAAGCTAATGCATTTACTAATGTCCCTGAATAATGGCCGTAAGCAGGATGCACAACCATTCCAGGTTCTTTATTTACAACACAAATATAATCATCTTCATAAACAACATTAATCGGAATGTCCTCTGCATATACTTCAACATCTCTTGGAGGAGTACTCATTAAAATTGAGATTTCATCCAATGGTTTAATTCTGTAATTAGATTTAATGGTTTTTCCATTAACTAAAATACAATCATTATCTATTGCTTGTTGCAGTTTAGTGCGAGTTGCATTTGGAACACGAATCATCAAAAACTTGTCAATTCGCATCATTACTTGCCCTTTTTCAACCTTTATATTAAGATGTTCAAAAAGTTCTTTCTCTTCTTCACCATTTTCAACTTCATCAAATTCGTCGGTCATTTTATCTAGATATTATTATTTTTTTAGGACTAACATTTAATCCTTTGGTTGAAATGTTTACGAAATAAATTCCGTTTTGTAAATTGCTAATGTCAACCATTTCTTTGTTGTAAATAGTACTTAATACTTTTTGTCCAATTGTATTATAAATCTCTATTGTAGCGTTATCAATATTAAAATTTGAAGAGCTAATGTATAAGTTGTTTTGTGCAGGATTCGGGAATAAATTAAACTCTAAATTTCTTTTAGTTTGTTCAATAATTCCAACTGGAGCAGGCGGCTCGTAACAACCCATTACTGGGTTAATCATTAATGATCCGCGAACGGTTGATTGAGTCCAACCACTACCAATATCATAATATAATGCATCCATATGGTTATTGCTTCTATCAAAACCAATATTTAAACCTTTGTTAGTGGTTTGTTGTATGCCAAAATAATATGTGCCTGGATTTAATTTTAAACAGGAAGTTAATTTATACTCAGGAATGGCATTATAACCTTCGCTTAAATATTTTGGATTAACTAAACTGTCTTTGTAAATTATTGTGTTACTAGGTCCGCCACCGCCATCTGCCCAAATTACAATTCTAAATGTAGAACCAATAATTAAATTTTCTTCAATAATTGGGTCAAAATATATCTTTAATGATTTAAGAGTATCTGCATTATTAAGTGTATACCTAACCGCTGTTTTTGCTCCATAAGTATTTAAGTAATAACCTTGTTCTGCAGAGCCATCATCGTAGGCGTAATAATTTGTTAATTTTTGAATTTGAACTAAGGTGTCGTTTTGCTTAACGTTATCTGGCGTTGAAGTTGTGCTGTGTATAATTTTAAAAAATGTAGAATCAGTAAGTGTAGGGAAAACATAACTAAACGTTGGGCTTAAATCAGAAGGATTATTGTGCCATCCATTTGGATTAAATGGTAAAATGGGGTTTGTTCCCCCTGTATAATTAAATAGACTTGCCCCACCAGTTTTTGGATATATATCAAATTTATAAGTTTTAGTTTTTGCTACCAAGGAGTTATTTCTAATAAAATTATGTATGGTTGTTGCCATTTCGCTAGGTATAAACTGGCTGTATGGCATACTAGAATAATTTTTTAAAAATGGTGAACTCATATACCCAAATGCTACATCTTCAATTATTGTATCGTTAATATTTCTATTACTGTTTAAATAAACATAATCTAAATGCCAATGGTCTAAACTACCGCTTAGTGTGGCATTATTTATAAATCTAAATTGAAATAATGAATCGTAATACGCTGTATCAACAACTGAAATCATCACTCTATTAAACAATGTGTCTGCAGCACTTGGGTTATAGCCAGATTTATTCCAAACCATTTTCCAAATTTTTTGGTTTGGTTTATAAAACCATAATGAGAGTTCATCTAATAATTCAGGAGCATCGCCTCTACCTTCTGCTTGATAGTAAAAACTCATATAAACACTATCTGCGGGTAAGTAGAAATGACTTCCTTTTTTTTGTAAATTAATAGGTCTTGAAGTAAGGGTATCAGATTTGTTACTACTACTTACTGGGGCTAACACATTATAGGGATATCCTTTTTTATTTAAACCATCAAATGTTGCTACGCCAATACTTGGTGGTGCAATAGGAAATCCATTATTAATATAAACATTTGAATCTAACCAATGTTTTCCAGTTGGGTAAGGATTTATTGATGCGTAAGAAAAATCATCAAAAAACGGAAGGCTATCTAAACTTACTACTGAATAAGTTTTGTTAGCAATAATTGTTTCATGTTTCTTATTCATTAATTGTACATTTCCACTTAAAGGCCTTAGTAATTCTTGTGAAAAACAATTATCTGAAAAAAACAGAATAAAAAAGTATATTATAAAATGTTTAATGCTTTTCATGTTGTAATTATTTAATTTCGGGTTCTTCCTCAATGTTTGGAATAGTATCTGAGTTAGTTCCTGAGTAATCAATTTCTCTTTTTCCTATATATAAATCAATTTTGCTGCCTTTTTTAATTGGAGTTCCCATTGTAATTTCTTTTCCATTATAAAATTGTTGTAAAACACACCCTTTACAATCTCCATTTATTTCTTTAATATTTCCAACTTTTAACCCATAACTTTCAATCATAAAAAGTGCTTGCCTTTCACTTCTATCAATTAGTTTTGGCATGGCAATTTTTGGTGCTTGAGTACTAGTAACGTATAAATATATTATCCTATTGTGTTTTACCTGAGTTTTTTCTTCTGGATCTTGCTTTATTACAATCCCTGACTTTTCTTCCGGATCATAAATGCTATCAATAATTGTATATCTAACATTTTTGTCAGCAACAAAATTAGATAATTCAGAAATCAGTTTTCCCTTAAAGTTTGGAACTACAGCGGTTTCACCATGGTGCGTGTAAACATTTAAAAATTTAATTAAACACCACAAAACTATAATTACAGAAATTAAAGCAATAGCAAAGTGCTTGAAAAATAGTTTAGATTTTAAAAATATAAAGAAGTCTTTCATGTTTGAATAGTGTTTGTAAATATAGTTATTTAAGCATTATGTATGAACAGCATATTAAAACATATTTTATAAAAACTAAGAGTACAATTTGGTGTTGGTTTTATTTTAGGGTAGTAACAGTTTTTTTATAAATTTAGAACCACTTAAAATAGGTTTATTAGCAATATTTCTGTTCCTAAAATAGTTTAAGTTTATATTTAATATTGATGAATTACAGAAATTAAAAAATGAAAAACTTAGTATTACTATTTACTGTTTTGTTATATAATTTTGGCTTTTCGCAGACTTTTAGTGGCACAGGTGGTGTTATTTCTGACGATGGACTTAATAACGATTTTAATATAAATGTGTCTGGTCTTTCGCCCGCAATTATTACTGGAACCCATGGACTGGTAGGAGTTTGTTTAAATATTAGCCATACCTATGATTCTGATTTATCTGTTAATTTAATTGCTCCTGATGGCACTGAAATAACTTTATTTTCTTATGTAGGAGGTGGCGATGATGATTTTACAAATACATGTTTTAGCCAAAGCTCATCAACTTCGATAATTTCGGGAATAGCACCATTTACTGGATTTTATAAGCCAATGAACACACTAGGTAATGCTAATAATGGACAAATTGGTAATGGAAATTGGATCCTTCGCATTGTAGATGGTTATGCGGCTGATATTGGCACTCTTATAAATTGGAATTTAACTTTCGGCCCTTCAGCTCCAACGCCAATAACTTTTTCTTCTTCAAATTTACCCATTGTTGTTATTAATACATTTTCTCAAACAATTGTAAATGAGCCAAAAATTAACGCAAGCATGAAAATTATTGATAATGGTCCAGGTTTAATAAATCATATTACAGACCCACCTAATGCATATAATAATAAAATAGGAATTGAAATTAGAGGAAGTTTTTCTTCCAGTTTGCCTCAAAAACCTTATGCTTTCGAAACTCGAAATGCCTCAAATTTGCAGCATGATACAGTAATTTTAGGAATGCCTGCTGAACACGATTGGAGTTTATTAGCTACATACAACGATAAAGTTTATGTTAGGAATACTTTGGCAAATAAGTTGTTTCAAGAAATGGGGCATTATGCCACTAAATCCAAGCATTGTGAAGTTGTAATTAATGGACAATATCAAGGAGTTTATTTATTATCCGAAAAAATTAAAAGGGATAGCAGTCGTGTAAACATTTCAAAGTTAGACACAAGTGATAATGCAGGAATGCAGCTTACTGGAGGATATATTATAAAAAATGATTATTGGGATTCAGGAAACAGTTGGTTGTTGTCCTACAATCCAATTGATCATCCATCATTTCCTGTTCATCTAGTTTATGAATATCCAAAACCTGAAGATATTACGCCTCAACAAAAAACATACATTCAAGCCTATATTAATAGTTTGGAAACTGCACTATACAGTCCAACGTTTACTAATACAACAAGTGGATACAGAGCTTATTTAAGCGCAAGGTCATTCATTGATTATTTTATTGTAAACGAATTATCTCGAAATAATGACGGTTTTAAGAAAAGCTGGTTTATGCATAAAAATAGAGATGATAAAGGTGGAAAGCTTCATGCGGGCCCAGTATGGGATTTTGATTGGGCATGGGCAAATATTCCTGGTTGCAGTATATTTTCATCTACCACAGGATCTGGATGGGCTTATAAAATCAATGATTGCGGGCCAGATGTAAATTCTAATGGTTGGTACGTTAGGATGTTGCAAGATTCTGCATTTACAAATGAATTAAAATGCAGATGGCTGGAATTGAGAACAACAATTTTAGATACTTCATATTTGTTTAATTATATAGATTCTACTGCAAATGTTTTGGATTCTGCTCAGTTTAGACATCAACAAAAATGGGCTACATTAGGCTTAGATGTTGGCACTCCTGAGATTGATCCACAACCTTTAACATATAAAGGAGATGTTGAATTATTTAAAAATTGGATAAGAAAAAGGATAGCATGGCTTGATGCAAATATGCCTGGGGAAGGTGTTTGTTCGCATGTGGGCATAAGTGTAAAAACTAAATTTAATTCAACAATTATGTTGTTTCCAAATCCAGCTACTCATACAATTTGGTTTAAAACCGATGGTGATGCCTTTAAAAATGTTAAAAATGTAATTATAACAGATGTTTTGGGTAAGGTGGTGCTTTCACAACAAATTGCTCAAGTTTATGCTAGTGGAATGCAAATTAATATTAGTAATTTACAAAGTGGCTTGTATTTATGCAGTTTTAAAGGGGTTCAGGTGGATATGTGTAGACCTATAAAGTTCACTATTCAAAAATAAATGCTAAATTGTTCGATAAAATAAAACACAAAAAAAAATATTTTCAAGAAAAATGAAAAAAAGTTATATTTTTTTTTGCAACAATAAAAAATGTTACTAAATTTGCAATCCCAAAAATAAGGGACGTTCTTTTAAAAGATAAAATAAGCCGAAGTAGCTCAGCTGGTAGAGCCACTGATTTGTAATCAGTAGGTCGGGGGTTCGAGTCCCTTCTTCGGCTCTTAATTTAAAATGGGGATATACCAGAGTGGCCAAATGGGACAGACTGTAAATCTGTTGTTTCGACTTCGGAGGTTCGAATCCTCCTGTCCCCACATTGAACGATGGTTGTCGCATTGTTAAGAGATTAAGCGAAAGTAGCTCAATTGGTAGAGCTCCAGCCTTCCAAGCTGGAGGTTGCGGGTTCGAGACCCGTCTTTCGCTCAAAAATGGAGATTAAGTGTAGTTGGAGAATAACCGTATAAACGGACAAACAACGTGAAATCTGCGTAGGCGATTTAATGTTATTTGAAAGTCCCACCTAAACACGGGACTTTTCGTGTATACAAAACTTAGTTCTTTTAAATAAAGCAAACAGCAGGTTTAACAAGCTGTTGTAGCTCAGTGGTAGAGCACCTCCTTGGTAAGGAGGAGGTCGGCGGT
>CALMMX010000290.1 GCA_937868545.1 uncultured Bacteroidota bacterium | reverse complement strand
GTAATTGTACTCAAAGTGGTTGTCATGGCGATGAAAAAACACAGAAATTTAAACTTTTAACATATAAAGATGTTATTAAGAATGGTGAAATAAAAGAAAAATCACCTGAATCAAGCGAACTTTATCAAACTATTAAATCGTTAAATAACGAAAAAATAATGCCTAAAAAGCCATATAGTCCATTAACAGAAAAGCAAATCCAATTAATTTATGTTTGGATTGGTCAAGGAGCTTTAAATAATTAATTTTTATAAAAATGAAGAAAATAAGCGTATTAGGAATTACAGCATTTACAACAGTATTATTAACTAGTTGTTATTATGACAATTTCAAAGAATTAAATCCAGAATCTGCTTTATCAGGTAGTAGTAATTGTGACACTATTGCCGCAATAAGCTATTCAGCTCAAATACTCCCAATAATAACAGAAAAATGTATTTCTTGCCATGGTGCAGGTGGTAGTTCACCAGAATTAAGCGATCATTCAACTATTTCATCTGCTATAAATTTATTAGGGTCAGTAAGATGGGATTCAGGAATAAGCCCCATGCCGAAAAGTTCAACAACAAAAATTCCTGATTGTGATATAGCAAAAATCCGATTATGGACAGCACAAGGAAAACCTAATAATTAAAATTCATTTAAAAAAATTATGACTAAATATTTTTTACCACTTATACTATTTGTATTAAACTCACCTTTAACTCAAGCACAAGATAATCCTGATGACTTAATGAGTATGATGGATGAAAAACCAAAAAAACAATTCGCATCTGCAACTTTTAAAACCACTCGATTAATAAATTTTCATACAGTAGAAGTATTAAGTAAGCGTAGCTTAGATTTTAGAATTGCACATAGATTTGGAAATTTTAATACTGGTGCTTTTAATGCTTGGGGAATTGATGGAGGGGCTAATATTAGACTTGCACTAGAATACTCTCACGATAGCAGATTAATGTTTGGCATTGGAAGAACTTCAGGGAAAAAGATTGCTGATGGATTTTTGAAATACCGTTTAATAAAGCAAACTACTAAAGGTGGCGGAATGCCTGTTAGTGTAACTTTATTTACAAGTATGTTTCACACTTTTGAAAGGGTAAAAATTGATGGTATTAATAAATACAATTCACCAACCGATAGATTATCTTATTGTAATCAAATAATGATTGGTAGGAAATTCAATTCTAGTTTTTCATTTCAATTAACTGGTGCAATGGTGCACGTTAATTTAGTTGATAAAATAACTGATAAAAATGATTGTTTTGTAGTGGGTGCAGTTACAAGATTTAAATTCGCTAAGCGTCAGGCAATTACGTTAGAATACGGTTATAGATTAAATAAATACAGTAATGATAAGTATTATGATAGTTTTGGCATAGGATATGATTTAGAAACTGGTGGACACGTTTTTCAAATGCACTTTACTAACTCATTTGGATTAACAGAAGACCAATATTTTATGTATACAAATACAAGTTGGAATAACTGGGGAATTCGTTTAGGATTTAATATCTCTAGGGTTTTTAGTTTACAAGGAAAAGCGCACCAAGATTAATTTTTAAAAAATAGAAAACATGAAAAAAACATTAATTATTGCAACAGTATTAACTTCAATGGCATTTGGTGCAAAAGCTCAAATCTATGAAGGTCTTAAAACAAAGCTTTCATTTTTTAGTGAAACAAAAATGGAAAACATTGACGCTGTTAATACATCGGCAAAACCATTGTTAAATATTAAAACAGGTGCGTTTGCCATGAAGGCACAACAAACTGAGTTTAAGTTTAAATCTTCATTTATGCAGGAGCATTATAATGAAAATTATATGGAAAGCGAGAAATTTCCATTTGCAACATTTATTGGTAAGGTGAACGAAACGATAGACTACACAAAAGATGGTGTTTATCAAGTAACCATGACAGGTAAATTATCAATGCATGGAGTTGAGCA
>CALMMX010000289.1 GCA_937868545.1 uncultured Bacteroidota bacterium | reverse complement strand
GCTCAAGTAAGTAAAAACAAAGTTGCTGTAGGTGAAATTTTTACGGTAGCATTTACTTTAAACGGAAGTGGTAGTAATTTGCAATATCCAAATTTTAAAGGTTTTGATATTTACGCTGGTCCAAACCAAAGCCAAAGTGTAAGTATGGTTAATGGAACAGTTTCACAATCAACAACCCTTTCGTTATATTTATTAGCTAAAGCAGAAGGAAAATATACAATTGGTTCGGCCAGTGTAATGTCTGGTAACCAAAAATTAGAAACTAAGCCAATTGTAATTGAAGTTGTAAAAGGTAATCCTCAGAGTCAACAACAGCAAGCACAGGGAGGAAATAATGGTCAGCAAGCTGCTAGTAACGAAAAAAATCAATATGCAAGCGAAGTAAGTAATGAAGATTTATTTGTTAGAACCTATTTAAGTAAAACAAAATGCTATTTAGGTGAACAAATTACTATTACCCAAAAAGTGTATTCACGAGTTGATTTAAGAGGTTTTCAAAATATAAAATTCCCACCATATAATGGTTTTTGGAGTCAACAAGATAATTCAAACCAACAAATAAATTTACAACAAGAAAATGTTAATGGTGTAAATTACTACGTGGCTGACTATAACAAAGTGTACTTATTTCCTCAACGTATTGGAAGCATTACTATAGAACCTGTTGAACTAGATTGCATAGTTCGTAGACAAACTAAGCGTCAGCCACGTAATATATTTGAGCAGTTTTTTGGTGCTGGAGGTTATGAGGATGTGGCAGTTAAAGTAAAGAGTAAACCTGTAAAAGTTGAAGTAATTGATTTACCAACTCAAGATAAACCAACTGATTTTAGTGGTGCTGTTGGAGATTTTGGTTATAAAGTGAGCATAAGTAAAAATGAAGTAAAAGCTAATGATGCTGTAAATTTAAAATTAACCATAAGCGGAAGTGGTAATATAAAATTAGTAGAACCATTAAAACTTAATTTACCAGAAAGTTTCGAATCTTACGACCCAAAAATTTCTGAAAATATTAAAACTACAGGAGGTGTAAGTGGAAGTAAAACCTATGATTATTTAATAATTCCTCGCGAAAAAGGTGATTTTGTATTAAGTAATTTAAACTTTAGTTATTTTGATGCTGATAAAAAGAAATACATTTCAATTCCATCTCCTGATATTAATTTAAAAGTACTTGAAGGTGATGGTACAAGTGCTCAAATAATTTCTCCAAATAAAAAAGAAATTAAAGAAACTGAGAATGATTTACGTTATATAAAAACGGGGAATTTAAATTTAAAACCGCAGGACGATGAGTTTTTCTCATCAGTTAGCCATTTTGTATTTTTAATCATTCCAACCTTACTATTTTTTGCAGGTTTATTTTTCATGAAAAAACACATTAAGGCAAATAGTAATATACAATTAGTAAAAGAACGTAAAGCAGCTAAATTGGCTAAAAAACAATTATCTGTAGCAGAAAAACACTTAAAAACAAACAATAAGGATTTGTTTTTTAATGAAGTTTTAAATGCACTAAACAATTATATCGGTGATAAATTTAATATGTCGGTAGTTGATTTTTCTAAAGAAAAAATTTCGGATATGTTAGTTTCAAAAAGTGTTAGCGAGCAAACAACTAAACAAGTTATTGAAACTCTAAACACATGCGAATTTGCTAAATATGCTCCAAGCGCTGTAACGGGCGATTTAAATAAAGTGTATAACGATACTTTAGAATTAATTTCACAAATTGAAGAACAAATTAAGCGTTAAGATAAAAATGAAACTGTTTGAAAATTTGAAAATAAAGTCTTTTAAAATAGTTATTCTGTTAATTATTTTTTCTGCTAAAGTATTTGCAAATACTGAAACTTCGGCTCAAGCCGAAAAACTGTATGAGCAAAAAAAGTATGCTGAAGCTATTGTAATATATGAAGGAATTATAGCAGAGCATCAAATTTCAGACAAGCTGTATTATAATTTGGGTAATTGTTATTTTAAAACAAATCAAATAGGTAAAGCAATTTATAATTACGAATTAGCTCATAAATTAAATCCAGCTGATGCTGATATTAAAGTAAACTTAAAAATAGCAAGTTCTAAAACCATCGATAAAATTGAAAATAAAGAAAACTATTTTATTGGAGCACTAAAAACTGGTATTGTAAATATGATTTCTAGCAATGGTTGGGCATGGTTAAGTATAATAAGTTTAATAGTTTCTTTTGGCATGTTATTTTTGTTTTTTATAGCTAAAACAGGATTTCTAAAACGTATTGGATTTTTTATTGGGGCTTTATCATTAATTATATTTGTTATTTCAATGGTTTTGGGGTATTCATCAATAAATATGAAACACCAAACAAGCTTCGCCATAATATTAAAGCGCGAAGTTAAAGTTCAAACAGAGCCAAATACCACCTCAGAGAGCAAGTTTAGTTTGCATGAAGGCACAAAAACTGCTGTTATAAACCAAACCGCAAAATGGGTAAATATTAGGTTAGAAAATGGCAATGAAGGCTGGATAGAAGCCTCAAATGTGGGCTTATTTTAAGTAAAAATAGAGGTTGATATCTTCTTTGATTTTATTTTTCTAAAAAAGTTTGCTTTTCCAATAAAAATCCTATTTTTGATGACAAATTTAGAACCAACTTACTATGAACATTCACGAATATCAAGGAAAAAGTATATTAAAAAGTTTTGGTGTTGCAATTCAAGAAGGAATTGTTGCAGAAACTCCTGAGCAAGCTGTTGCTGCCGCTAAACAAGTTATGGAAACATATAAATGTGATGGCGTTGTTATTAAAGCACAGATTCACGCTGGTGGACGTGGTAAAGGGGGAGGAGTAAAGTTTGCTCCAAATTTAGATAAGGTAAAAGAAATTGCTTCTAACATTATTGGAATGCACTTAATTACACCTCAAACAAGTGCAGAAGGTAAATTAGTAAGTAAAGTTTTAGTTGCTCAAGATGTTTATTATCCTGGTGCAACTCCAACTAAAGAGTTTTATATGAGTATTTTATTAAACCGTTCTACTGGTCGTAATATTATTATGTACAGTACAGAAGGTGGAATGGATATTGAACAAGTTGCTGAAGCAACACCACATTTAATTTGGAAAGAAGAAATTGATCCTAAAGTTGGCTTAAGAGATTTTCAATGTCGTAAAGTAGCTTTTAACTTAGGTTTAAGTGGAAATGCGTTTAAAGAAATGACAAAATTTATTGCAGCATTATATAAAGCATATGATTCAATTGATTC
>CALMMX010000288.1 GCA_937868545.1 uncultured Bacteroidota bacterium | reverse complement strand
AAGGACGAATTGTTTTAATGTTTTCATGAGTTTTTCCATGCATCATTTGCGCTTGCTTACCTACTGCAATAACTTTTCCTGTTGTTCTATCAACTGCAACAATACTTGGTTGATCTACAACTACTTTTTCATTATGAATTATAATAGTATTTGCAGTACCTAAGTCAATTGCTATATCTTGCGTTAAAAAGTCGAACAATGCCATGTTTTATTTAATGTGTTTTTAATTAGTTAATATTAATATTTTTATATGGCAAATTATCAAAAAGACTCATTGCCAAATTATTTTAATGTTTAAAATGTCTAGTTCCTGTAAATACCATGCTCATTGAATGGTTATTACAATATTCAATACTATCCTTATCTTTAATTGAACCTCCTGGTTGAATAACTGCGTTTACTCCTATATTATTAGCAATTTCAACGCAATCTGCAAATGGGAAAAATGCATCACTTGCCATAACTGCACCATTTAAATCAAATCCAAAAGCATTTGCTTTAACTATTGCTTGTTTTAAGGCATCAACTCTAGAAGTTTGACCTGTACCACTTGCAATTAATTGATTATTTTTAGCTAATACAATCGTATTAGATTTTGTGTGTTTAGCTAATTTATTAGCAAAAATCAAATCCTTAATTTCAGCTTCAGAAGGAGCTTTTGTAGTAACTACAGTTAAATTGCCTGACGTTTCTGAAACAGCATCTCTATCTTGTTCTACTATTCCGTTCAACAAAGTACGTATTTGTTTTTTTGGAAGTTCTGTTTGCTTTTGAACTAAAATAATACGGTTATTTTTAGATTTCAAAATACGTAATGCATTTTCTGAATAAGCTGGGGCAATTACAACCTCACAAAATAATTTATTTACTTCTTCAGCTGTTTCAAAATCAACTTCTCTATTACAAATTAATATGCCTCCAAATGCAGATACTGGATCACCTGCTAAAGCATCTGTCCAAGCTTGTAATAAAGTAGAACGAGAAGCAACTCCACAAGCATTATTATGTTTTAAAATTGCAAAAGTAGGCTCTTCAGTAAAATCTGCCATTAAATTAACAGCAGCATCTACGTCCAACAAATTATTATATGATAATTCCTTACCGTTTAATTTATCAAACATAGCCTCCAAATTACCATAAAAAACTCCCTTTTGATGAGGATTTTCGCCATAACGTAACTCAGAACCTTGATTAATACTATGTTTTAAAACTGGTATATTTTCAGTTGAATTAAAATAGTTAAAAATGGCAGTATCATAATGACTACTCATTGCAAAAGCTTTAGCTGCATAGGTTTTTCTATCTGCTAAATCAGAAAATCCGTTTTTAGAATCTAACAATGCCGCTAAAGAAGGATAATCATTACGAGAAGAAACAATAACCACATCATTATAATTTTTAGCAGCTGCTCTAATCAACGAAATGCCTCCAATATCAATTTTCTCAATAATATCTTCTTCAGATGCACCACTAGAAAGAGTTTCTTCGAAAGGATATAAATCAACTATAACCAAGTCAATATTTGGGATTTCGTGTTGCACCATTTGAGCTACATCTGAGTCTAATTCTCTTCTTCCTAAAATTCCACCAAATATTTTTGGATGTAAAGTTTTCACTCTACCTCCTAAAATTTCGGGGTAAGAAGTCAAACCTTCAACTGATTTAACTGGTACACCCAGTTTTTCAATAAATGTTAATGTTCCGCCAGTACTATAAATTGTAACTCCCAAAGAGTTTAATTTTTCAATAATTGGTTCTAAATTATCTTTATAAAAAACAGATATTAATGCGCTGTTTATTTTCTTTAAATTACTCATAAATTGTTGTAAAGCACAAAGATAATAGTAGATTTTGCTTATAAACACTTTGTTGAAAAGTGCTTAAAAATGTACAAATTAGGTTAATAACAAGTTTTTAACAATTTAAATGA
Organism: uncultured Bacteroidota bacterium; assembly: GCA_937868545.1. Lineage (GTDB taxonomy): Bacteria > Bacteroidota > Bacteroidia > B-17B0 > Aurantibacillaceae > UBA4416. Next base: position 16,129 of record CALMMX010000288.1, on the reverse strand, counting down.
AATATTAAATCCAATAAAATGAAATTGTGCGATATTTATAATTATTTTTAAAAATGTTTGAATCTTTAGAATTAGCAGATCAGAATTTATTAATCTTAATAAATTCCATACATAGCACATTTGCTGACCATATTATGTTTTATGTTTCTGCAATATGGATTTTTTTTCCTTACTTTTTTTACATTTTTTACCTTGTTTATAAAAAGGTAGGCATTAAATACACAGCAATTTTATTAGTCTTTATTGGTTTAGTTATTGGGCTATGCGACCAAGCTTCAAATATTACAAAACATAGTGTAAAGAGATATAGACCAACACATAACCTGGTATTAAAAGAAAAAATTCATCTTGTAGAAAACTATACTGGTGGGCAATATGGCTTCTTTTCGGCACATGCAGCTAACACTTTTGGCATTGCAATGTTTTTATTTTTATTATTTAATAAGCAAACATTGGCATTTAGATTAGTATTTTTTGCATGGGCTTCCATAACTGCTTATTCAAGAATTTATATGGGAGTTCATTATCCTTCTGATATTTTTATAGGAATGATTGTTGGCATTTTAATTGGCATTTTAGTTTTTAAATTACAAAAACTACTTTTTAGTAAAAAATATGATACGATTATTTCTCTTTAATATATTATTGTCTTTAAACTGTTTTTCTCAAATGCCAGATACTGATATTTGGTTAGTTGATATTATTAAAAAAGATGGAAAATACACCTGTAAAAATCCTTTAAACATAACCAATAAAAATGGTTACGATAATCAACCAAGTTTTTCAAATGATGATAAAGGAATATATTTTGTAAGTGTAAAAGAACCAAACCAAACAGAAATCTTTTTCTATTCTATCAAAAATAAAACCACTACTCCACTTCGTCAAACAAGAGAAAGTGAATATTCGCCAACTCAAACAATTGATGCTAAATTTATAACAAGTGTTGTTGTATTAGCCGATTCATCACAACAATTATTTAATTATGATGTAACAAACATCTTAGCTCCTGAAGCAATTTCAAAAAACGCTATAAATACTGATTCTGTTGGTTATTTCACTTGGTTAAGTAAGGATACCATTTTATATTATAAACTTACCGAACCACATTCGTTAAGAGCTTGGGATTTAAAAACAAACAAAGATGCTTGGATTTGCAATAATCCAACAAGAGCATTTAAAAAAATAAAAAATACGCAGCAATTTATTTATGGTATTAAAGATTCAACTTCTGTACAATTCAGAATTTATAATCCAACATTAAAAGAAAGTAAATTTTTCACTAGTTACCCATCATTAAATGAAGATTTTATTTGGAATAATGAACTTGGTTTAATTAAATCTGAAAATGCAGACTTATTAAGGTATAACGAACAAACTAAAACTTGGGATTTATTATTTTCATTTTCAAACTTAGGTATCAAAAAAATAACACGTTTTAATTTCGATAGTAAAAACAAACGACTAACTTTTGTAAGCAACCTATGATAAAGGAAAAAACATGTGGCGATTATATTTTATCAACTGATAAAAACAAATTGCAACTAAATTATATACATTCTTATTTAAGTAAAGAAAGTTATTGGGCAAAAAACATTCCCCTAGAAATTGTAAAAAAATCAATTGAAGGAAGTTTATGTTTTGGGATTTACTATAACAATAATCAAATTGGTTTTGCAAGAGTGATCACAGATAATGCAACTTTTGGCTATTTAGCAGATGTATTTATTGATAAAGATTATAGAGGAAAAGGACTTAGCAAAGAATTGATGAAATTTATTATGGAACATGAAACCATAAGTATTTTACGCAGATTCATGTTAGCAACATTAGATGCACATAGTCTATATAAACAATTTGGTTTTGAAAGTCAGGAAGGAAATAAACGTTTAATGGGTATTAAATTTTTTGAAGAATATTGATTTTAGCAACTTTATATTTTATTGTATTTTGTATAATACTGCGAAAAGCCTCATTTTTTAAGGATGAACAGTTATCCTATAAATTTATATTAGCCATTTTATTTTTAAAGATTTTAGGTTGCGCAATATATTATTGGATATACTTTAAATATTATCCAGGTTCATTTAAAAATGATAGTACATCAACAATGCAAGATGCAATGGTTGTTTACAATGCATTACCAAACCATATTTCAGATTATTTAAAAATCATTTTTGGCGCTCATTCTGATTTCTCTACCGACCCACTCTACAATTCTTATTTTAAACACATAGATAAATGGGGAGGTAGTGATTCTGTGTCTGATTACTTTTTAAATGACAATAGAACTTCCATACGTTTGCACGCTGTTATTATGCTATTTTCTTTTGGACATTATGCCGTTCATGCATTGGTAATGTTAGTGCTTTCTTTTATGGGGCAATTTGCTTTTTACAAAACATATAAAATATATTTTAAAGGGAAAGAATTTCTATTAGCATTTATAATTTTCATTACACCATCTATTTTATTTTGGACATCAGGAGTTTTAAAAGAACCTTTAGCCATTTTTTTAATTGGAATTTTTATTTATAGTTACTTCAATATTTTTATACATAAAAATGCAAAAACCAAAACATTAATACTCTTCGCTATTTCTATATTTGGGTTCTTAATATTAAAGCCATATATATTGGTTTTATTAATTGTTCCATTGAGCATTTTTACAATTGTAAATAAATATCAAATAAAAAAAATCACTCTTTTTTATTTCATAAGTTTTGTACTATTATATGGTACTGGCATTTTTACATTAAAATATGTTTTAAAAAAAGATATCATTAAAACAATTGTAACCCGACAAAATGATTTTGTGAATTTAAGTAAAGGTGGTGTGTTTTTACTAAATGAGACAAAATATGTAAGGTTAGATCCAGAAGACTATGACTGTTTTGTAAATGTTAACCAAAAACATTTAAATATTGGCAGAATAAAACCTCATACTAAACTTATGTATTGGGATGCTAAGCATATAAATAATTTAAGAGATACTTTATTTGACAACGATAACAAAGATTCGTCTTTATTTCATTTCCATTCATTTTGCCCGGTGGCAGGCTCTGGTATTACTATTAATAAGCTTGAACCAACTTTTACTTCCTTCATGAGATTAATTCCGCAATCATTTTATAATGTTTTGTGTAAACCATTTTTTCATGATAGTAATTCAATAACAGAATTAATGGCATCTTTAGAAAACTTATTTTTCATTTTATTTGGATTAATTTGTTTTATATACAGTAGCAAAACTAATCCCTTTAAAAATCAATTATTATTATTTTCGTTTATAATAATTAGTTCATTTTTATTAATTGGTTTAACTACCACTGTTATGGGTGCAATTGTAAGATACAAAGTCCCGTTTTTACCATTTCTATTAATGATTCCACTACTATATTTAGACATTGAAAAACTTAAAAAAAATTCAATTATTAAACGATTTATAAAATCCAATTGATAATTCGTACATTTATCATTACTCAACTATTAATATGAACTTTAATAAATTATTTCGTAAAAAAAACATTGCCGACATTCTAGCCAAAGCAGAAAGTGATAGTTTGCATGGAGGTTTAGCTAAACACTTAGGTGTAAAAGATTTAACAGCCTTAGGAATTGCGGCAATTATAGGTGCAGGTATTTTTACAACTATTGGTCAAGCAAGTGCCGATGGAGGCCCTGCAGTAATATTTCTATTTATTTTTACAGCAATAGCATGTGGATTTGCAGCTTTTGCTTATGCTGAATTTGCAAGTATTCTACCAGTATCAGGTAGTGCTTATACCTATAGTTATGTAGTATTTGGAGAATTATTTGCTTGGATAATTGGATGGGCTTTAATTATGGAATATGCCATTGGCAATATAACAGTGGCAATCGGTTGGAGTGGTTATTTCACAGGACTATTGGGCAGTTTAGGATTACATTTACCAGAATGGACAACCATAGATTATCTTTCTGCCTCATCAGGCTTTAATGAAGTAAGCGCAGAATTAGCAAAAGGTACAACACTTACTAGCCTTAGTGCAAATTTGCAAGAAGCCTATTTAGCATGGACAAGCGCTCCAACAATTTTTGGATTTCATATCATAGCAGATTTCCCAGCATTATTAATTATTTTCTTAATTACTTGGTTAGTATACCGAGGTATTAAAGAATCTAAAAATGCAAGTAATGCAATGGTAGTGATAAAACTTGCTGTAGTATTATTGGTAATTGCAGTTGGCGCATTTTATGTAGACACTAATAATTGGCATCCTTTTGCACCAAATGGAGTTGGAGGCATTTTAAAAGGAGTATCTGCCGTATTCTTTGCATATATTGGATTTGACGCCATAAGTACTACCGCCGAAGAATGTAAAAATCCTCAACGCGATTTGCCAAAAGGTATGATGTGGGCCATAATAATTTGTACCATTTTATACGTTATTATTGCATTAGTATTAACTGGAATGGTTAATTACAATCAACTTGCTGTAAATGATCCATTAGCATTTGTTTTCGAAAAATTAAATTTAAAATGGTTATCAGGTATTATTGCAGTAAGTGCAGTAGTAGCTATGGCAAGTGTATTGTTGGTTTTTCAATTAGGGCAACCACGCATTTGGATGAGTATGAGCAGAGATGGATTATTACCTAAAAAATTCTCAACCATACATCCAAAATTTAATACACCATCCTTTGCAACTATTATAACAGGTTTAATAGTTGGAGGTGGGGCTTTATTTATGAATATGGCAACCGTTACAGATTTATGCAGTATAGGCACTTTATTTGCATTTGTATTGGTTTGTGCTGGTGTTTTAAAATTAGACACTCTTCCTAATAAACCAGAACGCAAGTTTAAAACACCATATTTAAATTCTCAATTTATAGCTCCAATTATTTTAATTATAACAGTTATTTTAAGCTATAATTACAATCATGATAAAATGATGAATTTCATATTTTCATATACACAGGACCAAAAAACATTTGATACCTCAACATTTTTTCACAATATCCCAATGTGGATATTTGTAGCCATCTCTATTTATATGTCGGTGCAATGTTTTATTAAAAAACATTCATTAATACCAGTATTGGGATTAACAAGTTGTTTATATATGATGGCACAAATAGATTTAAAAAATTGGATCGGATTTTTTATATGGCTAATTATCGGCCTTGTAATTTACTTTAGTTACAGTTATAAAAAAAGTAAATTAAATACAGCATCAAATTAATTACAGGGATAATATTAAAATAGTATAATTTCAAAATGAGCAAATTTTTAATTATAGGCTTAGGAAATATAGGAGAAGAGTATGCAAATACACGTCATAACATAGGTTTTGATGTATTAGATGCATTGGCAAAAGAACATGATTTGAAATTTAAATCAGATAGACTTGCTGATGTGGCAGAATTAAAATACAAAGGCAAACAATTAATTTTAATTAAACCATCAACTTACATGAATTTAAGTGGTAAAGCAGTTAATTATTGGATGCAAGCAGAAAAAATTCAAGTAGAAAATTGTTTAGTAATAGTTGATGAATTAGCACTCCCATTTGGAAAAATTAGAATTGGACCAAAAGGTAGCGATGGCGGCCATAATGGACTAAAAAACATTCAAGAGGTTCTTCAAACAACAAATTACCCGCGCCTTAGATTTGGCATAAGTAATGAATTTGGGAAAGGCAACCAAGTAAACTATGTGCTAGGAAAATGGAATGATGATGAAAAAAAAATGTTGAATGACCGAATTAAAATAGCTGGAGATGCCATTAAAGCATTTGCATTTACAGGATTACAAAGATGTATGAACGATTACAATAAAGTCTAATTTTTTTCAGTAACGATTACATTAATCTCACTTTTTTGATTAACTTCAATATCTGTTAAACTATACTTAATGGAAAGACTTTACATTCAAAAAACAGATTTTTCACCTGAAATTGTATTTGATTACATCAATAATGATTATCATATTTCTGGAGAATCAAGATTAGAACATGTAAGAAAATTTTACGAACCAATTTTTGAATGGTTTAATGTATTTTTTACAAATAAAGAATATTTAAAAAATTCAAAAAATATTACAATTGTATTTTCATTAGAATATTTTAACTCAACCAGTGCCAAAGTATTTTTTGATTTTTTATTAATGCTAAAAAAAATGCAGGATGAGAATAGTGTTAATTTTACAATACTATGGCAATATTCTAATAGCGATTTAGATCTTTTTGAATCAGGAAAATTACTTGAAGAATTAACTAAATTAAAATTTGAATACAAACAAATTGAATAAAATTCAAATAGCTATTTTTTGTTTAATTTTTACTTTGAAATCATTTTCACAATGTTTCAAAGTAGTTGATAATATTAAAGGATTTACTTCAAAAGAAATCTTTGATATTGAATTTGATAAAAATGGTGCATTATGGCTGTCGACATACAATGAAGGCTGTTTTAAATATGATGGTTTAAATTTCACTAATTTCATAGATACATCTAACTTCGGTTCATATCATAGTAGAAGAGTTTATTTTGATGATACGATAACATTTAACTGTACATCTAATGCCCTTTTTAAAATTGTTAATGGTAAAATGAGTTTAATAAAATCATTTGAAGTTAAACAACAATTTACAGATATAAAAAAAATTGGACATGGTGATTATTTGTTTTCTACTTCTATTGGGCTATACAGATTACGAAATAATATAGTAACACCAATAGATACAAATACACTTGGGATAAAAACAAGAATTATTTTAAATTCAATTATTTTAAACAAATATAACAATACAAAATATATTGCTTCTAGAGAAGGGCTATATAAACTAAATAATGATCTAAAGAAACTAATTAAAATCAATTTTGGAAACTTAACAAATTTAAGAATTACAGAAGGTTTCGTTGAGAATGATACAATGTACTTACCTAGTTCGCTTGGACTTTTATTAGTTAAAAATGACAAACTTATTAAAATATACAACGATTCTATTTTTGGCACAAAATCTATTAGTTGTATTTATAAGCAAAAGAATAAAGAATATTTTTGGATTTTTCAACCTGGCAAAATGTTTAAGTTTAAAAACGGAAAAATATTAGAAAAATATACAATTGATGATGGATTAGTAAGCTTTGAGGCTACAAAGGTAATAGAAGACAAAGAAGGAAATTTAATTATATCAACAAGAGGTGGTGGGTTGCACTATTTTACTCAAAACAACATTACGAATTATAATGTAGGAAAAACTACAAACATAATTTTAAAAAATGATTCTATTTTATTTTACTCAACAAACAAAGGTGTATTTAAATTAAATATTGAAAATAAAAAAAATAACGAGTTATTCAATTACGAAAAAAATAATATTAAAAGAGTTTTAGATGTAGTTATCGACAAGGAAAATAGGATTTGGCTGTATACGGATGAAAATAAACTGTTATGTTTTAATAAAAATAAACTGATTAAGCAATATGATTTTAACGTAATACATCCTAAAGGTTATTTTAGTAAACTATTCTTATCCAAAAAAAATAGTTTGTGGGTATCCTTAAATAATGGAGCAGAAACTATAAATCTAGAAACATTTGAAATTTCAAAATTTATATATGGAAACAAAGTATTTCCAAATTACATAAAAGATTTTTATGAAATCAACGACGATATTTACGCTCTGGCAGGTAGAACATTATTTGTAAAACGGAAAAATGATTCTTTATTTAAAGACGTTTTTCCAAATTTTATTACCGTTAATACATTTGTAAATGATAACAGAAATAATTTATGGCTATTTGCTACAGACAATTTTTACTCTTCACAAAATGGCAATTTATCAAAATTTCAAAAAAAACTAGATTTTTCAATTTTTAAAATCAGTTCAACTAACATTTTCAATAATCAACTCATTGCTTATGGCGAAGGAGGTATTTATATATTTAATCTTAACAACTATTATAACACAGGTAAACTAAACTATATAAAATTTGATTTAAAATCAACCTTTAATGCAAATTACATAACTACACCTATAAATTATGTAAACAAAAAAGGAGAATTGTTTTTTGGTACAGAAAACGGCATAATTAAATTTGATTTTCTAAACTCAATAAATAAATCTAAATACATAAAAATACAAATTTCAAACATTTTATTAGACTATAAACTTACAAACTGGGACTCACTCAACTTCAAAACAAACAATAACATTCCAGTTAATCCCAAATTTAAATACTATCAAAATAATTTTACTTTTCAATTATCAAACCTCAATTTATTTAATTCAGAAAACACATTATATCAATATAAATTAATTGGCTTTGATAGTACTTTTACTAAAGCAAATACCATAAACCAAATTAACTATTCAAACTTACCTTATGGCAAATATGAGTTTGTAGCAAAAGCACATATAGATGGTTTTAACAAACAATATGATATTGTTAAATATAAATTTGAAATTCTTCCCGCATTTTATCAAACATGGTGGTTTAAAATAATTGTTTTATCATTTATTATTTTAATAATAATTTTAATTTTTAAATACAGAACTTACCAGATTAAAGAAAAAAACAAGTTACTTTCTAAATTGGTAAATCAAAAAACTGAACAACTAAGTCATAAAGTTGCAGAAACAACAGAGCTGTACAATCAAATTAAAGCGAAAAATCTTACCATACACGAAAGTATGGAATATTCAAAATACATACAGGATAGTATTTTAAAATTAAGTACTCCAACTTCTATTAATCCAAAAATTATAATTAATGAATTAATATATCAGCCTAAAGAAGTTATTGGTGGTGATTTTTACATGATTTTTAATCATAATAATATTGACTTTATAATAGTAGCAGATTGCACAGGACATGGCGTTCCAGGAGCATTATTAACGGTATTATGCAAATCACTATTAAATCAAATTATACTATATGATAATATTTGTGAACCTGGGTTAATTTTAGAAAAACTAAATGAACTCCTATGGAAAACATTTTATAATCAAAAAAGTGATGAGTCAAGTTCAGACGGATTAAGCATTACCATTTTAACATTAAACTACCAAACTCATAAAATGAATTGTGCTAGTTCATTACAGCCATTTTTCTTAAAATTAAAAACTGATGAAATTATTGAAGTTAAAACGGATTCAACAGCTTTAAATATTAATCCAATTAAAGCCATATATAACACAGTAAATTACGACCTCAATGAAATTAAATCATTGCTTTTGTTTTCTGATGGAATTGTAGATCAAAAAGGAGAAACAAAAGGTAAAAAACTTTTTAATTCTGGTTTAAAAAAATGGTATTCGACAGAAGCTGCAGATAATTACTATTTAATGAATTTAACCGAATTTAAAGGTAATTGCGAACAAAGAGATGATATTATGCTAATTAGCATACATTTAACCTCTTAACTTATCCAATAGATCATTCAAGGTATTTAATTCTTCTTTTGTAAGGTGCTTAAATAAATTTACAGAAGATTCATCTATTATATCTAGCTCTTTAAGCAAATCCAAGCCCTTATCAGTAATTATAATATCCACGTTGCGTCTATCGTTAGGACACTCTTTTCTAATTACTAACTTTTTAGTTTTTAATTTTTCTACAATTCTTGAAGCATCACTCATTTTATCAAGCATACGCTCCTTAATCAATTTTAAATTACAAGGATTAGGATATTGGCCACGTAAAATTCTTAAGACATTATATTGCTGAATTGTAATATCAAAATTTTTAAAATACTGCGCATGAATTGCACTTAACCAGTTATTTGTATAAAAAATATTTATAGCAAGTTTTTGTTCCTCACTATTAAATTTTTTTTGGTGTATTTCGTCTTCTAACTTCACAATTATTTACAACAAGATTAATAAAAAAAACACATTAAATTTTCATTTAATGTGTTTTTTTAAACTAAAATTATAAAACTATTTTGCTTTAGTAATTTCTATAGTACAATCAATCTTAACATCTTCGCTTAATGCAACACCACCAGCTTCTAAAGCAGCATTGTATTTTAACCCAAAATCAATACGATTTACTTTACCAATAACTTTAAACGCAAAACGTTGCATTCCGTATGGATCTTTAACAATGTTTTTAGCAGCTATAGCAGTAAAAGTAACACGTTTTGTAACTCCGTGCATTGTTAAATCACCAACTAAAATATAAGTACCTTTTACTTTTCCTGGTTTCATAGAAACACTTTTGAAAGTAATTTTCGGGAAAGTTGCAGCATCAAAAAAATCAGCACCTTTTAAATGAGCATCACGTTGGTCGTTATCAGTATTAATACTATTTACGTCAACAGAAAAATCAATAGCAGCATCAGTAAAATCTAAATCAGATTTTGAAGAAAGTTTTCCTTCATAAATTTTGAAACGACCTTCAGTTTCACTTACCATCATGTGCGTTACAGAAAATCCTAATTTACTGTGTGATGCATCTACATTCCAAGTTGTTTGAGCTTTTGCGCCTAATGATAATAATGCAACTGCTAATAATGTTTTCATTTTTGTTTTCATATAAATTATTGTTTTTTTAAGTTTATGATGCAAATATAAGTTATAACATTAGATGTTACAACATTTAATTTTAAAAAATAGTTAAAATTTTGTAAATAAATAGTAAATCTCTGTATTTACAGGCCCTACAGCGGTATGCAATTAATTAAAAAAAAATCTTAATTTTGCAATCACAATAAAATTTTTACTTATGAAAGATATTTTCGCTAAAATCGAACAAAACATGGGGCCAATCGGCGAACATTCTAAAGCGTCACACGGATACTTTACATTTCCTAAATTAGAAGGTGAAGTTTCTCCTCACATGGGTTTTAGAGGAAAAAAATTGCTTAACTGGAGTTTAAATAACTATTTAGGTTTAGCTAATCATCCTGAAGTAAGAAAAGCAGATACAGAAGGTGCAGAAAAATTTGGTTTAGCTTTACCAATGGGAGCGCGTATGATGAGTGGAAACTCTGATTTACATGAAGAGTTAGAAAGAGGTTTATCAAAATTAGCGAAAAAAGAAGATACTATATTATGTAATTTTGGTTACCAAGCAATGGTTTCGGCTATTGACGCTTTAGTTGATAGACATGATGTTATTGTATATGATGCAGAAAGTCATGCATGTATTTTAGATGGCGTGCGTTTACACATGGGTAAACGTTTTGTATTTAAGCACAATGATATTGAAGATTGTGAAAAACAATTAGTAAGAGCTCAACGTTTAGCTGAACAAACTGGTGGTGGTATTTTAGTTATTACCGAAGGTGTTTTTGGTATGCGTGGCGACCAAGGTAAATTAAAAGAAATAGTAGAATTAAAGAAAAAATTTACTTTCCGTTTATTTGTTGATGATGCACATGGAGTTGGTACTTTAGGTGCTAATGGCGGTGGTACAGGAGAAGAGCAAGGTTGCCAAGATGGTATTGATATTTATTTTGGAACATTTGCAAAATCATTTGCATTAATTGGTGGTTACATTAGTTCTACTAAACAAGTTGTAACGTATTTACGTTATAACATGCGTTCTCAAATATTTGCTAAATCATTACCAATGCCATTGGTATATGGTTTATTAAAACGTTTAGAATTATTAAATAAACACCCAGAATACCGTACACAATTACATACAATTGCTAAAGCGTTACAAACAGGTTTAGTAGAAGCAGGATTTGACATTGGCGTTACAAACACACCTGTAACACCTGTTTATATGAGAGGTTCAATTCCTGAAGCAACAAACATGGTAATTGATTTACGCGAAAACTTTGGTATTTTCTGTTCTATGGTTGTTTACCCGGTAATACCTAAAGGAATGATTATTTTACGTATTATTCCAACGGCAGTACATACTTTAGAAGATGTAAAATACACTATTGAATCATTCTCTAAAATTAAAGATAAATTATATGGTGGAGAATACGTTGCAGATGCAATTAAAGAAGGATTCTCTCAAGCATTATAATACATACTAACTATCTAATAATTAAATCACGAGCTTTTTAGTTCGTGATTTTTTTTAATTAACCCTTAACTTTTGCCCAATTTTTAAATAATAACGCGTATTAGTGCCATTTAAAGCACAAAGCTCCTTCATACTTAAGCCATATTTTTTAGCCACTTCGTACCAAGAATCGCCCCTTTCAATAGTATGCAAGGTTGCATTACTTGGATAAGCACAAATACCATAGCGCGATTTTTTAATTACAATACTATCATTGTATGTTTTATTATCTGCAAACGAAATTATGGAAGCTGGATTTAAAGCCTGCCCTTTAAATCTAACTTCAAAATGCAAATGTGGCCCACTACTTCGTCCTGTACTTCCTCCTAATCCAATTAATTGTCCCGACAAAACAACTTGCCCAGTTTTAACTTTAATTTTAGAGAGATGAGCATAAACGGTTTCCAAGCCATTGTAATGCCTAATAATTACAACATTTCCAAAACCACCCTTAGCATGAGCAATCCTTACCATTCCATCAAATGCAGAAACCACAGCATCTCCCCTATTTAAATTAATATCAATTCCTTTATGCATTCTTCCATCTCGCCAACCAAATTTTGATGTAACAATTCCTAATTTAGGATGTGTATAATTACCTAAGGAATCACTTTCTATTTTTATAATTTGTGACTCAGGAAAATCTGCTTCATTTGTAAATTGAAAAACAGTTTCTTCATCAAAATCATCATAATAATTGGTTGCAGGAACGTTGTCGTATTTTAAAAGAGCTATGTTTGGTTCAGATGAAGTTAAAATGCTGTTGTAATAACTAATTAACTCAATTTGTTTTTCATCAATTTCTTTTAAATCCAACAAAGAATCTACCAAATTTATTAATTGCAATTTAGTTATAGACCTACATTTATCCTGTTCTGATAATAATTTTGATTTTACAGCAATGGTATCCTTTTTAGGCTCACCCTTTCCTAAAGAAATCATAGGAAAAAGCAATCCAAAAAATAATATGTAAAATAAATTTTTCACTTGTTTAGTTTAAGCTAAATTATATAAATTATTATGAATTCACCTCTTAAAAGCAAAATAAACAGCCTCCAAGCGATAGATTTACTAAAATAACACATAAACGGTAATTTTTTTATTTAAGTAAAAGATATCTTTGTTGCCTATTTACTGAAAATAAAATGAAACCACCAATTTTACTTATCTTAATAATATTTCTGCTCATTTTTGCAGTAGAACTTTATTTTATACAAGCTTTAAAAACTGTAAGTGCAGATTACTCGCCCACAAAACGCAAATACATTTTATGGTTTGCATATTCCATAGCAATTTGTAGCATTGCTCTTACTGCTGTTTCTGCCTTTTATCCGCCACCAAACTGGAATAATACCTTACGTTTTATTGCAGCTATTTTTTTAATACTATTCCTTTGTAAATTTATAGGTTGTATTTTTTTATTTGTAGATGACTTTATTCGTTTTATAAAATGGATAATTTTTAAAATTAAATCGAACCCTGCTGATAGTATTGAAAACACAAGCAATCACATAAGTAGAATTAAATTTTTTAGTTATTTGGCATTAACATTTTCTGTAATACCTGCCGTTTCTTTTATATACGGTATGGTAAGAGGAGCTTATAAATACAGGGTTCATAAAGTAAAAGTTACTTCTAAAAATTTACCGGATGCATTTAATGGTTTTAAAATTGTTCAATTATCAGATATCCATTGTGGAAGTTTTATGAGTTCAGAGCCCTTAGTTAAAGCCTTTAATATTGTATTAGATCAAAAGCCAGATATGATATTTTTTACAGGAGATTTAGTAAATAATGAAACTCCTGAAACTGAACCTCATTTACAAGCTTTTAAAATGCTAAAAGCTCCTTATGGCGTTTTCTCTTGTCTTGGTAATCATGATTATGGAGATTACAAACAATGGGAAACTCCTGAAGAAAAGAAACAAAATTTAGATAATTTAAAAGATGTTCATAGAAATTCAGGTTGGAGGCTTTTAATGAACGAGCATGTGCCAATTGAAAAAGATGGACAAAAAATTGCTGTACTAGGTATCGAAAATTGGAGTGGAAATAAACGATTTACAAAATATGGAAAACTAGAAAATGCCCATGCCGGAACAGAATCTTACCCATTTAAAATTTTATTATCTCACGACCCTTCTCATTGGGATGCGCAAGTAAGAAAAGAAACTAAGTATAATGATATTGATTTAACTTTGAGCGGACACACCCATGGAATGCAATTTGGTATAGAAATCCCTGGCTTTAGATGGAGTCCTGTACAATACTTGTATCAACAATGGGCAGGCTTATATAAGCAAGATAATCAACATTTATATGTAAACAGAGGATTAGGCTTTTTGGGATATCCTGGCAGATTAGGAATATGGCCAGAAATAACAGTAATTGAACTGGTAAAAGCCTAATTATTATCATTTTTTTTAATCTTTTTTAGAAAGGAATTTGTAACTTTATGATGTATTTACAAAAACCATTTTTCAATGAAAAACCTTATTCTAATTTTTTCAATACTTTGTTTTTTTTCATGTAAAAAAAATGAAGTTAAAGCACCAATAGAATTTCCGGTTTTGAACGAACCTATTGATTCTACGGGCAAATTGGATTTACATATTACAAATGTTGTAAATGGCAGCCCACTTGCATTAGGGACTGCAACTTATACAAACTTTAATGGAGACCAATATACAGTATCTACATTGAGGTATTACATTAGTAATATACAATTAACAACCACAGATAATATAGTTTATAAGCAAAAAGAGAGTTATTATTTAACTGACCAGTCAGATTTAGCAAGTTTAGAGTTATTAGTGACAAAAGTACCCCAAGGGAACTACAAATCTATTTCGTTTTTAATTGGTGTAGATTCTGTTCGTAATTTTTCTGGTGCACAAGTTGGAGCTTTAGATCCTGCAAACGGAATGATTTGGAGTTGGAGTACTGGCTATATCATGGCAAAAATGGAAGGTACTTCGCCTCAATCAAGCGAAATAACTAAGAATGTAGCATTTCATATTGGTGGCTTTTCTGGCGAATATACAGGAGTTAAAAAAGTAGATTTATCTTTTCCTATAAACGCAGAAGTAAGAAAATCTCATACACCAACAATTAATATGAATGCAGACCTAGCCTTATGGTTTGGAAATGAAAATATTATAGATTTTTCGGCTACACCAAGTATTACTACGGTTGGTAAAAATTCGAGTAAAATAGCGGTAAATTACGCTAAAATGTTTCAAATAATTTCTGTAATAAACTAATGAACTACTTTAAAATAATAGTTATTTTCTTGGTTATAATTAATTATTCGTGCTCAGTTGACCCTGAAATAAAACCTGAAATTAAAATTGATAATATTAAGGAAATAATCCCTGAAGGATGGCCGACTCCAAATTATAATTTTAGCAATAATCAATTAACTAACGATGGATTTGTATTAGGGAAAAATTTGTTTTATGAGCCCATGTTTTCAATTGACAATTCGGTTTCATGTGGTTCTTGTCATCAACAATTTGCTGCCTTTGCTCATGCTGGGCACGATTTAAGCCATGGTGTATTTGGTTTACTTGGAAAAAGAAATGCTCCAGCCTTACAAAATTTAAATTGGAACCCTACTTACATGCATGATGGAGGTATTTTGAATTTAGAAGTGCAGCCCTTAGGGCCAATAGCTAATCCAGTTGAACTTAACGAAGATATTAACCATATTATTAGTAAACTAAATGCCACTACTAAATACAAAGAACTATGTAAAAAAGCATATGGCGACGAAACCTTAAATTCTCAAAGAATACTAAAATCAATGGCTCAATTTATGGGAACAATGTATAGCTATAGTAGCAAATACGATTCCTATAAAAAAGGTGATGTTTCTTTTACTGCTGAAGAACAAAGAGGCTATAACCTATTTGTTTCAAAATGTTCATCATGCCATACAGAACCCTTGTTTAGCAATTTTAACTATATTAATAATGGTATTGGAGTTACTTTATTAAAAGATAGTGGCAGAACCCATATTACAGGTAATTTAGCCGATTTATACAAATTTAAAACACCATCATTACGTAATATAGAAAAAACTGCACCCTATATGCATGATGGAAGATTT
>CALMMX010000287.1 GCA_937868545.1 uncultured Bacteroidota bacterium | reverse complement strand
AAGATTTATTTGAACTTAAGGAAGATTATAAAAATGCTTTTATCAAATTAAAAAAATATAAAACAATACAAGATTCTATTTTAAATGTAGAAAAAGTAAAAAGCATTAATAATATTGAACATAAACTTCAATTAACCGAAAAAGAAAAAATCATTACTCAACAAAGTCTTTCTCTTGAAAAAGAAAAGGTTGCACTCGCTTCTTCAAAAAACAATGCTTTATTATTAATTGCAGGCTTAATTATTGCTGGTATTGGCTTTGTATTTCTGTTTTATTATAATCGTAAAACAAAAAAATTATTTTCGCTCATTCAATTACAAAAAATTGAGGTAGAAAAACAAAAAGAAATTATTGAACTTAAAAATAAAGACGTTATGGATTCTATTCATTACGCAAAATACATTCAAGGCAGCATGTTGCCCTCCTCTAAAACTATGAACAGCTTATTTTCTGAAAATTTTATTTTATACAAACCTAAAGACGTTGTTGCGGGCGATTTTTATTGGACAGAAAAAATAGACAATAAAGCCGCCATTGCAGTTTGTGATTGTACAGGTCATGGTGTACCAGGAGCAATGGTAAGTATTGTAGCCTGCAACGCCCTAAACAGAGCCGTAAAAGAATTTAAACTTTCTAACCCTGCCCTAATCTTTGATAAAGTAAACGAACTCATGCAAGAAACGTTTTCAAAAAGCGATTATGAGGTACGTGATGGAATGGATGCTTCCTTATGTTTATTGGATTATGACACAATGCAAATACATATTGCTTGTGCTAATAACCCTATTTGGATTGTGAGCCAACCAAAAAACAATTCAAATATTACAAATGAACCTTGGCAATTAGCTCAAATTAATGCAGATAAAAAACCTATTGGTAGGTTTAATGACGAGTCTGCACCATTTACATTAAAAACTATTAGTGTCCAAAAAGGCGATATAGTTTACTTGTTTTCAGACGGCTATGCTGACCAATTTGGCGGCCCAAAAGGGAAAAAATTTAAGTATAAACAATTACAAGATTTACTAATTTCTCTAGCAAATTTGCCTCTTTCAGAACAAAACAACTTCTTAAACAAAACCATTACTAACTGGCAAGGAAACCTTGAACAAGTTGATGATATTTTAATAATTGGTATAAAAATTTAGTGCAAAATGGTGTAACCTACCCTTTATTAATTTTTTAAAAGTCATCAATAATATTGCTTAAATTTACTCCCTATTATGAGTGAAAATAACGAAGAAGAAACATCCTTACAAATGTCGTTTATGGAACACCTTGATGCCTTACGTTGGCATTTGGTGAGAAGTGCAGCGGCCATTGTAATTATTGGAGTTGCTTTGTTTTGTTATAACAACTTTTTATTTGATACTGTAATTTTTGGTCCATTAGACCAAAATTTTATTTCTTATAAAGCACTATGTGCTTTAGGTAATAAAATTGGTGCTGGAGACGCCATGTGTTTAACCATTAAACAACAGCAACTGCAAACACTAGGGGCTTCAGAACAGTTTTTTACTCATATGTGGATTGCTATTTTAGGTGGAATTATTTTAGCATTTCCATACATTATTTTTGAGTTATGGCGCTTTATTAAGCCCGCATTAAAAAATACTGAATCTGCACCAGCTAAACTGTTTGTTATTATCGCATCCATTTTGTTTTTAATAGGCATTTGTTTTGGCTATTTTATTTTGTTCCCTATGTCCTACAACTTTTTAATAAATTACAATCTTTCTGATGGTAATCATGTACAAACTCATAATACATTAGACGATTATATTTCATTAATTTCTACAATGACATTGGTATCGGGTTTGGTTTTTGAATTACCAATAATGGTTTATTTATTGTCTAAAATTGGCTTACTTACACCTACATTTATGCGTAATTATCGCAAGTATGCGGTGGTTGTAATTTTAATTGTTGCGGCTATTATTACGCCATCACCAGATGTTACTTCGCAAATGATTGTAGCTGTGCCAATGTATTTATTATATGAAATAAGCATTTTTGTAAGTGCTTACGTGGTTAAAAAACAAGAAATAAAATAAATTCTGTCACTTTTTTCTATTTATGTATTATTAACACATGAACAGGTGTGTAATTCTATATATTATTTTAATTCAAACTAAGGCATATAGCCAAAATAACATTAGCTATTTTCCTATATTCTCAGGTGGTTTTACACATTCAACTTTTACAAGTTTAACCTTATTATCACTTCCCAACTTACTGCAAATAAGTAAAGAGCGACAACCTTTAACTACTTCAAAAATTGCAGAAACACAGTACGGATTTGGTTTCGGTTTCTTTTTGTGGATGCCTTTAAACGATGGTTTTGTATATAAACCTAAAATAGATTGCAACTTTACAAATTATAAACTCAAAAATAATAGTTTTATATACGCCACTTCATTTGATTTTAGTATTAATCATTCCTTTTGTATAGCTCTATCTTCTCCAAATAAAAATGGTATTATATACTTAGCAAAAAATATGAGTTGCTATTTAACTACAAAACAGCCATATATTATAGTTGGCCCAAAAATAAACTTAAAAAAATATGATAAAGGATTTTTGAATAAAGGCTTCGAAAATGAACTATCTTTTGGTCTTTCAATTGGATATGGCATTAACTATGAATTTCATGGTACTAATTTTGCACCTGAAATTTGCTATAGCTTAACATCTACTGGACAAAATCAAATAAATGATTCCAAAAAAATGGCTCACACAATTACCTTGGCATTTAATTTCTTTTAATCCACTTTAAAACCAATTACTAAAACATCATCTGTTTGTTCATTCTTAGTCTTCCAGTTATAGAATGCACTTTCGATTGTTTGTTTTTGTTCTGGTAATCCTAGTTTTGCTATTTGCGCCAACAATTCTTTAAATCGTTTTGTAGTAAATTTTTTATCTTTTTCACCTCCAAATTGATCTATAAATCCATCCGTAAACATATAATAGCTAGTGTTTTTATCTATTATAAAACTGTGTTCTTTAAATACAAACAAACTATTATCAAGTCCACCAATAGGTCGTTTATCTCCTTTTGTTTCTAAACACAGCCCTTCTGCATCAACCGTATATAGCGGTCTATTAGCTCCAGCATAAGTGACGGTATTGTTCTTTTTATCAATTAAACAAATAGCCATATCCATTCCATCTCTACTTTCACTATTTAAATCATCTTGACGTAATGTGTTTATAACTGATTTATTTAATCGCGTTAATATTTCAGCAGGGCTGTATACATCCTCACTAACTATATGATCTAAAAAGTTGCTTCCAATAATACTCATTAATGCTCCTGGTACGCCATGACCTGTACAATCACATGCTGCTATTAAATACTTAGACCCTTCGTCGATTTGTTTAAAAAAGTAGAAGTCTCCACTTACTATATCTTTTGGTAAATAAAAAACAAACGATGTGGGGATGTTGGTCTTTATCACTTGTAATGGTGGTAAAATAGCAGTTTGTATTTTTTTTGCATAATTAATGCTATTAAGCATGTCCTCATTATGCTGATTTATCACGTCATATGACTCTTCTAACTCCTTTTTAATAGCATCTTCTCCTAATAATATTTGTCGTAATTGCCATAATAAAATCACCGCTGTAATTACAAATATTAATAATGATATGCCAATTTTCTTATATAAATCACCATCAATAACATCTAAAAAATCTCCGTACTTTTCATCAACCTCAACAATAGCCACTACATTACCAGAACTGTTTTTTATTGGGCAAATTGCAGTAAGCCAAGTGCCATATTCATCAGAATAAACAGGTAATTTACCGCCAGTTTTATACAATTTCAAAAACTGCTCTTTATTTTGGTAATACTCATCTAAATAATAGGGTTCTAAACCAGAATTAACTACATAATAAAATTGATCTTTTTTCTCATCGTAGATTAAAGTTGAAATATCCGAACTCAATCCGTTTGCTTTTTGAGCTTTTACTAACGTTTCTCGAATTTCTTTATACAAACTATTATCCTCATTTTTTCTAATTTGAGTAGAGTCTTTAACTGAACTAGTCAATAAATAATGTACATCTCCATTTATCTCATAAGAAAGTGTTTTTGCTACAGCATCTAACCTACTTAAGGTTTGATCGCAATACATAAAATACGATGAAACTAAATTATAACCACCTAAAACCAATATTGCAAATAAAACCAACATCACTACTCGCTTTGTGGTTTTTGAATTGTTAAATAATTTTGATGTGTTATCGTTTTTTGCCAAAGCCATTCATTCTTTTATATTCTTTCAAAGATAAAAGAAAAGAATTAAAAACTTCCTTTTTTTAACTTATACTTCACTATTATTAACTATAAATGAGTTTTTTTCTTAAATTCGCTTTCCTTTTTTAATTATTAAAACATGCAAAAGTATCCTACTTACAATCAACTTAATTTATCACAAATAACCAAAGATATTTTACAATCTTGGAAGGAAAAAAACACCTTCGAAAAATCGGTTACTACGCGTGATGGGAAAACACCTTGGGTGTTTTATGAAGGACCACCAAGTGCTAATGGTTTACCTGGTATACACCATGTAATGGGCCGTACAATTAAAGATATTTTTTGCAGATATAAAACATTACAGGGGTTTCAAGTAAAACGCAAAGCAGGTTGGGATACACATGGTTTACCTATTGAACTTGGTGTTGAAAAAACATTAGGTATTACAAAAGAAGATATTGGAAATAAAAATAGCGCTAAATACATTTCGGTAGAAGATTACAATAAAGCTTGCCGAAAAGAAGTAATGAAATATACCGACCGTTGGGAAAACCTTACTAACACGATGGGATATTGGGTAGATATGACAGACCCATACATTACTTATGACAACAAATACATTGAAAGCGTATGGTGGTTATTACAAAATTTATCTAAAAAAGATTTATTATACAAAGGCTTTACTATTCAGCCATACTCACCAGCAGCTGGTACAGGCTTATCTTCCCACGAATTAAACCAACCTGGTTGTTACAAAGATGTGAAAGATAGAACAGCTACTGTTCAGTTTGCAATCAGTAAAGAGCAATCAGTACAATTTAAATTGCCAATTGCTAATTGCCCTTTTTATATTTTAGCTTGGACAACAACACCTTGGACATTGCCTTCAAATACCGCATTAGCAGTTGGCAAAGACATTGACTACGTTTTTGTTGAAAGTTTTAATCCCTTTACAGGTGCACCACAAGTAGTTGTATTGGCAAAGGATTTAGTAAATAAATATTTTTCAGAAAAACATACTAATCTAAAATTTGAAGACTATAAACCTGGTGATAAAAATATTCCATTTAAAATTATTGGACACTGCAAAGGTTCAGATTTAGCAGGCATCAAATACGAACAATTATTACCATTTGTAAAACCAGAAGGTAAAGCCTTTGAAGTAATTGTTGGTGATTTTGTTACTACTACTGATGGTACTGGTATTGTACACATCGCTCCTAGTTTTGGTGCTGATGACTTTAGAGTGGCTAAACAAAACGGAATTGATTCTTTAACCCTAGTAGATAAACGTGGGCGTTTTGTGCCAGAAATACAAGATGGTGTTTTTCTTTATGGCGAAGAATATGTGAAAGAAACTTACCATACAGATGCTGAGAAACAAACAGAATTTGAAAAACAAAAACAAATTTTAGAAGGTGCTGGAAAAATAAAAGAACTGAAAGCTTATTTAAGCGTTGATGAACGTATTGTTTTAAAACTACAAGAAGAAGGAAAATTATTTAAGAAAGAAACCTACGAACATAGCTATCCTCACTGTTGGAGAACAGACAAGCCAGTATTATACTATCCTTTAGACTCTTGGTTTATTAAATCAACAGCTGCTAAAGACCGTATGATAGAATTAAACAAAACTATTAACTGGAAGCCTGAAGCTACTGGAACTGGTCGTTTTGGGAATTGGTTAGAAAATTTAAATGATTGGAATTTATCTCGCTCTCGCTTTTGGGGTATACCAATTCCAATTTGGACTAGCGAAGACAAAACAGAGCAAATTGTTATTGGTAGTGTTGAGCAACTAAAAACAGAAATTGAAAACGCAGTATCAAAAGGAGTAATGACAGAAAACCCTTTAGCTAGTTTTATTCCAAATAATTTTAGCAAAGAAAACTACGAAACCTTTGATTTACATAAACCTTACGCCGACAATATTATTCTCGAAAAAAATGGCAAAAAATTAATTCGCGAAACCGATTTAATTGATGTGTGGTTCGATTCGGGTGCTATGCCTTATGCTCAACTTCATTACCCATTTGAAAACAAAGAATTAATTGATGCTAAAAAATACTATCCTGCAGATTTTATTGCTGAGGGTGTTGACCAAACACGAGGTTGGTTCTTTACATTACACGCTATTGCAACTATGAATTTTGATTCTGTTGCTTACAAAAACGTTGTGTCAAACGGATTAGTGCTTGATAAAAATGGTGTGAAAATGAGTAAGCGCTTAGGCAATGTAATTGACCCTTTTGAAACCATTGAAAAATATGGTGCAGACGCTACTCGCTGGTACATGATTGCAAATGCTGCTCCTTGGGATAATTTAAAGTTTGACTTAGATGGCATTACCGAAGTACAAAGAAAATTATTTGGAACGCTTTATAACACCTACGGGTTTTTTGCACTTTATGCTAATGTAGATGGTTTTATGGTTGACAGTAAAAATACTGTACCAGTTGAAAAACGTGCAGAATTAGACCGTTGGATTTTATCAAAATTAAATAGCTTAATTACTGATGTTACCGAACAATATGAAAACTACGAACCACACAAAGCTGCTCGTTATATAGAAGAGTTTGTTGACGAGCATTTGAGTAACTGGTACATTCGTTTATCTCGTCGCCGTTTTTGGAAAGGAGAAATGAGTGAAGATAAAAAAGCGGCTTACGAAACATTACACGAGTGCTTAGTTGTTTTATCTAAATTAATGAGCCCAATTGCTCCATTTTTCTCAGATTGGTTGTTTACTAATTTAAATGAAGTAACAGCTAACATTGATTCTGTGCATATTTCAGAGTTTCCAAAAGTAAATTCAAGTATCATAAATAGTTCATTAGAAAAACGCATGGAGATGGCTCAAAAAATTTCTTCCATGATTTTATCTATCCGTAAAAAAGAAAATTTAAAAGTCCGTCAACCTTTACAAAAAATTCAAATACCTGTTTTAGATTCTGAATTTCAACAACATGTAGAGTCTGTAAAAGAAATTATTTTAGCCGAAGTAAATGTAAAAGAGCTTGAATTTGTTACAGAAGCACAAGTGCAAATTGTAAAAAATTTAAAACTAAACTTTAAAACTTTAGGTAAAAAATGTGGTAAACACATGAAAACCGTTCAGGCATATGCTAATGATAATGGCAAATTAATTATTACCGAAATTGAAAAAACAGGTAAATTTACAATGAATGTTGAGGGAGAAGTAATTACTCTTGAAACTGAAGATGTTGAAATTATAGCAGTTGATATTCCGGGCTGGAAAGTAGCTAATAGCGGGCAAATAACGGTTGCTTTAGATGTAACACTAACTGAAGCGTTAAAAGAAGAAGGTTTGGCTCGTGAACTAGTAAACCGTATTCAAAACATTAGAAAAGACAGTGGATTGGCATTAACTGACAAAATTTTGGTTAAAATTCAGCAAAATGATGCTTTAGATACTGCCATTCAAAATAATTTGAACTATATTTGCGCGGAAACTTTAACTGGTGATTTGCAGGTAGTAAAAAATTTATCGCAAACCAACGCAAATTCTGTTGAAGTTGATGAACTGGTCTCTACTTTTATTTCTATAGAAAAATTAAATTAACTTATTAAAAAAAGAAAATGGCAAAAAAAATAGTAAAACCTGCAAAAAAAGCAAGCAAACCTGCTCCTAAAAAGGTAGTTGCTAAAAAACCTGCTCCAAAAAAAGCAGTTGCAAAGCCTGCTAAAAAAGTAGTTAAACCTACAAAACCTGCCTCTAAAAAACCTGTTAAACCAGCACCAAAAGTAGCAGCTAAAAAAGTTGTTGCTAAAAAACCTGCACCAAAACCAGCCCCTAAAAAAGTGATAAAAAACGTTCCAAAAAAAGCAGAAAAACCAACTACTAAACCTGCTCCAAAAAAAGTTGAAGTAAAAAACGCGGTTAAGGAAATAGCTAAACCAAAAGTAAAAGGTAAACCTATTGATGCAATTGCAAAGAAACCTTCAAAAAAATCGTCTAAACCAGCTAAATCGTCAAAAAAAGGTAAAAAAAATGATGACGATGAAGATGATGACATAGAACTTGAAGAAGAAGTTGAAGATGATGATGATGTGGATGTAAAAGATGACTATGAAAAAGTTGAAGATGATGATGATGCCGTTGTAGATGTTGATTTAGATGAAGCTCCTATTTTAGATTTAGAAGGTGGTATTCCTTTAGATGATGATGATGATGATGAGATTCCTGAAAAACGTGGTCGTGGTCGTCGTAAGAAAAACGAAGGACGTGCAACAAGTTCAGAATCATATATCAGAAACCGTCCTTTGCATTTAGATATTACAAAACCGTTAATTAAAAAACCTCAAGCTCCTCAGCCTAAACCATTTTTAAACACTAAAGATGACAGAAGCCGTTATTCTGATAAAGAATTATTAGAGTTTAAAGAGTTAATTATCGATAAATTAAAAGAAGCACAATTAGATTTTGATTTGCTAAAACAAACCTTATCAAATGCTGATAATCATGGAACTGATGATACATCTCCTTCATTTAAATTATTAGAAGATGGTTCAGATGTTTTATCAAAAGAAGAAACAGCACAATTAGCTATTCGTCAAGAAAAATACATTGTAAACTTAAAAAATGCATTAATGCGTATTGAAAACAAAACGTATGGTATTTGCCGTGTAACTGGTAAATTAATTCCGAAAGAACGTTTGCGCTCAGTACCTCACGCAACTTTAGGTATAGATGCTAAATTAAACCAATCTAGCTAATACTAAAATTCATATACTTACTAAAAGGAGCTTTTAAAAGCTCCTTTTTTGTTTCCATTCTTAAATTTGAATGTGTAATTTATTTTTTAATAATATACTGTTTATATTATATTTTATATAACGCACTTAATTTTAAACATGTATTAAATTGTAAACCTAGCTTTCTATCAATGGTGTGTTAATTTACTTTTGTTTTAGAAAATAATTAATCTTAAATAATATGAAATCAACAATCAAATTTTTAACACTAGGTGCATTTGTACTTTCGTTAACACTTAGCTCTTGCAAAAAAAATAAAACAATTGAACTAGAACCAGAGCCAACTCCTTCTGCGGAATTAAATACTACCAATCTTCAGTCGTTAATAAGAAATTTATCTACCCCAAAACAATCATTTTCAATAAATGCGGGAAATTATAGTACGTTAACTCTTACTAACGGTACTAAAATTGTAATATATCCAAATTCGTTTTTAACATCTACTGGAAGTGTAGTTACTGGTATGATAACAATTGAAGCAAAAGATGTTTTATCTAAAAAAGATATGGTTTTAAATAACGCATTCCCTGTTTCTAATGGCCAATTACTTACTTCAGGTGGAGAAGTCTATTTTATGGCAACTCAAGCTGGACAAAAATTAAAAATAAATCCTACTGGTAGCGTTTCATATAAAGTTCCTGCTGGCTCAAGTCCTTCATCTTCAATGTTGGAGTTTTATTCTGCTGGAACATCTGACCTATCAAATACAAACTTAAATTGGTTAACGCCAGCAGCTACAGCAAGTGTTTTACCGGTTATGGACAGTGTATCGGGACCTTCTGCATGGGTTTACGATTTTAAAAGCGACTCTGTGGGTTGGAGTAACTGTGATTATTTTGCTTCTTATACTGGAGCAAAAACAACGTGTACAGTTAATTTAACAGGTTCTTTTGATAATTCAAATACATTTGTTTTAATCTCAATGAATGGTGTAAGCACTATGGCTCGTTTAAATTCATCTTACATTGCAATTTCACAAGAGTTTCATTCTTATGTTAATTCAATTCCTGTTGGTACAAACTATACTATTGTAGCTATTAGTTTTGATGGTACAAACTACTATTACGGATCACAAGCTGTAACTATGACAACCGATATGGTTATAAATATGCCAGCACTAACTTTGTCTAGCAAGGCTGGTATTGAGGCTAATTTAAGCACCCTGCCATAATCAATAAAAAAGTACACAAATAAAATAAAAGGTTATCTTTGTTAAAGATAACCTTTTATGTTTTTATAGGCCTTTATGCTTAACAAATACAAACTTCCTATCATAACAGTTTTTTTGGTATTGTTCATCGACCAATTTATTAAACTGTACATTAAATCACATTACCCAACAGGTGAGGTATGTCGTATATTTGGCGACTGGTCGAGAATTACATTTACAGAAAATGCAGGGATGGCATTTGGTTTAGAGTTTGGTGGTAATTACGGAAAATTAGCGCTTAGTGTTTTTAGAATAGTAGCAGTAATTGCTGGCGTATTTTATATTCGCAAAATTGTAAAAGAAGGTGAGCATAAAGGATTCATTATTTGTGTTTCATTAATATTAGCTGGTGCTTTAGGTAATATTTTAGATTCAGCGTTCTATGGGTTAATTTTTGACAGAGGTTCTGTATTAAATCCAAATACTGGTGATTGGGAAGGATACTACGAAACAGCCAAATTTACAACGCATGGTTATGCGGGATTTTTACAAGGCCATGTTGTAGATATGTTCTATTTCCCAATTTATAAAGGGCAATTCCCAGAATGGTTCCCATTTTGGGGAGGCGAATACTTTGAATTTTTTAACGCTATTTTCAATTTTGCCGATATGTCTATTTCATTTGGTGTAGGAATAATTTTAGTGTTTCAAAAATGGTTGTTTAAACCAAAATCATCAGAAGTTCCAGTGCACTAAATAATTTATAATAAATTACATAAACTATCGTTTTATAC
This sequence comes from uncultured Bacteroidota bacterium, assembly GCA_937868545.1. GTDB lineage: Bacteria > Bacteroidota > Bacteroidia > B-17B0 > Aurantibacillaceae > UBA4416. The sequence goes on along the minus strand of CALMMX010000287.1, from coordinate 7,138 downwards.
TTGTGCGAATAATAACCAACATATTTTTATTTTGTTTATTTAGCCTACAGCTTTTTTCGCAACATAAAGAAGAAAGTGGGGTTAACCTTCCGAAGTTTTATAAAAACAAGGTTCACTTTGGTTTTGCGCTAGCTTATAATCAAACCAATTTTAAACTACACACTATTAAAAACTCAGCCTTTCCTGATACACTAATTGATAAAACAGTTTATGGGATGAAAACCATTTATACTAAATCTGATCCCGGTTTTGCTTTAGGTATTATTTCTGATTTTAGATTGCACCAATACTTGCGTTTAAGATTTACTCCAAATATTAGTTTTGCATCACGTCGTATTGAATATACATTACAAAATGCAGGAAGAGACAGTACAAAAATTTATAAAAAAAATGTAGAATCTACCTTTTTGATATTTCCTATTGAACTTAAATTACAATCAAAAAGACTTGATAATTTTGGCGCTTATATTATTTGTGGCGGAGGGTACACACTTGATTTAGCTTCTAAGAAAAAAATTGCAAATAGTATTGGAGGAAATCAACTAGATGACGCTGTAAACTTAAAGCGTGACGATTTCTTTTACAGTGGTGGTGCAGGTGTAGATTTTTATTTACAATATTTTAAATTAGGCTTAGAGTGTAAAGTTTTAAATGGAACAAAAAATCTACTAAATAAAAGCTCCAATATTTTCTCAAATAGCGTAGATAAAGTAAACTCGCGAATGGTTATTTTTTCCTTAACCTTTGAAGGATAAAATTTTATGCATTCCCGCATATTAATAATTGTTCTGCTTTCCCTTGTACTTATTAATTCTTCGTTTTCACAAACTAAAATTAAAATAGAAAAAAACAGGTGTTGTGAAAAACTGAGTGTAATGATTGGTATTATAAGACATGGTGATACTATTAGTTACGATAAACTCATGAAAATTAGAGTACTCGGTGTAATGTTTATAAATTGTAATTATAATTCAAAAGCTAGTATTGAATCATATGAAATTCAAATAAAAGATACTAAACAATTTATAAAAGGAAATGTTTTAAATTACTATACTCTAAGATCATTTGAAAAAGGTGGAGAGTTTATTATTAAAAACTGTAAAGTAATTTGTACAAATGATGATAATAAATCAAAGATTATTATATTACCAGATAGAAAAATAGTTGTGATAGGTACTAATTAGTCGTTCCTCAAAAGTCTTATTGTATTTTAAAATCCAAAAGTATGCAAAACTATTTCATTTTTAGTTAGGACATTTTTGTTCCTGATATTCAATTAATATAATTACTTCATAAAAAAATCTTCAAATTCTTTTTTCTTGTCTCTAGATAAAGCAACTTTAAATCCGTTTTTCATTTCAATTTCTAATGTTGATTTTTGATAGGCCTTTATTGCTACCTTATTAATTATAAAAGACCTATGTGGCTTATAAAAGTTTGATTGACTCAACAATAACTCATACTCCTTTAAGGGCTTAGAAACTACATGCTTAACATTATCTTTTAAGTAAAATTCTGTATAAACATTATCAGCTTTTAACAATAAAATATCTGAAACATTTACAATAAACTTTTTTTCAGACATTGATAAAATAATTTTTTCTATTTTTTCTGAAGTTGAAACTTCCTGTAAAATTTTTAACTGTTCCAATGAAACTGTATGCTTTTTTAAAACCCTATTTATGGCTTCACTCAAACGACTCTCATTAATGGGCTTTAAAACAAAATCAATTGCACATAATGAAAATGCTTCTACTGCAAAACTACCATAAGCTGTTGTAAATATAATTTCAAAATTTAGCTCATCCTTACTTAAATAATTTATAATATCCAATCCCAATTCACCATTCAACTGAACATCCAAAAAAACAAAATCAACTTTGTTCTTTTTTATAAATTCAGCAGCTAAACTCACTTTATCAAAATCAGCTAAAACTTCAATATTAGAAAATTTACTTTTAACAATCGTCTTTAAAAGAGTAACCGCTTGTGGCTCATCTTCAATAATAATACATTTAATCATTGTAGTTAATTGGGATAATTAATATTACTTCTGTTCCAGCAGAACTGCCATTTGAATGGTACAAATCTGTTATTGTTTGCTCTATTTTATGTTCCTTATTTGTGTTTAATAATTCAATTCTTGTAATATTTGCTTTTGTACTAAAAGAGGCTGATTTCTTTAAAGCCCTTTGTCGCAATTTAGAGGCTGCCTCTCTTCCAATACCGTCGTCATTAATTGTTACAACTAATTTATTATTATCTAATTGCAAACTAATTGCAAGCTTACCCTCACCAATTTTATTAGATAACCCATGGTAAATAGCATTTTCTATTAATGGTTGAATTATCATTGTTGGCAAATAAGTATCGTGCAAATTCAAATTTGGATCAACAAAAAGTGTATAATTAATCTTAGGTAAACGCAGTTTTTCTAAGCTCAAATAATTATTAATTAAATCTAACTCATCATATAAACTAATCTCTGGGCTTCTACTGCTCTCTAAAACACCTCTACTTAAATCGCTAAATATACCAAGAGATTCGGAAGCTGTAGACTTATCGCCAGTATAAATTAAACTTTGAATTGCATTAAGGGCGTTATATAAAAAATGGGGATTCATTTGCGCCCTTAATGATTTTATATTTGACAAATCTAACTCATGATGAAGACGTTCTTTTTCTAAAATTTCTGCTTGTCGTTTTTTAATTGCCCTAATACGATAAATAGCAATTAAAATGATAAGACCAACAATGCCTAAAATTACTAAACTCATAAACCACCATGTTTTATAAAATGGTGGTAAAATTGTAAAATTCAATGTAATTTTATTACTCTCATAATTCCGATAATTAACTGCCTTTAATTGGATTATATATTTGTTTGGCTCAAGAGCTGTAAAAAGTAATTCCTTGTTTTTAGCAGAAGTCTCTACCCAATTACCATCGTTTAATTTATAATACACTTTTGTGTATTTTTTCCCTCTAAAATCAATTAATGAATAATTAATTTTAATGTTATTTTGATTATGATTAAATGTTGCATTAGTTAAAGAATCTCTAATAATATCATTAGCATACAAATTATTTAAAATCAGTTTTGGTTTTGATTTGGTTGCTAGGGTGGAATCCAATTTAAATACTAATATTCCTTCAAAATTAGTAGCATAAATTGTATCATTCATTACTATAAAATCATCCAAATCCGACTCCACACCATCTGCCATAGTTATCAAACTATTGTTTTTTGTTTTTGGGTCATATCGCTGCATCCCTTCATATTGTAATATATAAAGCCTGTTCTCATAGGTTTTAGCACGGTAAATGTCAGATTTATCTAAACCATTTTCTTTACTAAAAAATGAAACTAATTTATTATTAGTGTATTTTAATATTCCATAATTATAAGTAATAACAATGAGCTCATTATTTATATAGCCTAAGTTATTAATACTTAGTGGCTCTTTTCCATAAACAAGTTCTTTTACACCATCCCTAGTATATTCAAACAATCCATTTGATGAGGATGCAAAAATACTATTGTTGAGCTTTAACACAAACTGATATTCAGTGGGATTTGAACAAGTAACCATGTTTTTAGAAACAACAGGAAAAAAATTTTTCCAAGATTTAACTATACTACTATTGTCATTTGGATAAATACTCAATCCTCCATTATGGGCTAAAATATAATGGGAGCCATCTAATGTGTCCACATCGTTTGGTTTAATATCAATAGTAGTTAACTTATTTGTTTGCGTATTAAGCAAGTTGAAATGGTGATTTGTAAAAACCAATTCATGTTTGTTGCTATTATATAATAAATTTGAAATCGTATGTTTTAAGGGTGAAAAATAAATAGTATCAATTACCCTGCTCTTAATATCCATCTTAACAACCGTGTTCTCCAAAGTCCCAAAATATATATCTGTTTTACTATTACATACATTAGAGAAAAAATATTCAAGTTTATCACAAAGAATGCTTAATTGATATGTAAAAATCACACCTTTATTAAGAGTAGAAATCCAAAAATTACCTTCTGTATCTTCACACACATTTGATACATTTGCATCAGAAAAATAGCCTTTCTCATTTATTATATTTAAATCTTTATCTAGTAAATAAAGCCCATTGGTTGTACTTATTGCTAACCGATTTTTGCTAATCTCTTTTATATTGTTAATATTTAAATTTTTTTGCTCCCCTAGTTTCAATTCTTTCAAAACACCACTTTCGAAAGTGATTTCAAATGGATACTCCTTTGAAATTGCAAAAAGTTTTCTGTTAAATCTAACCGTGAAATAGCTACGACCAATTTTTCTTTGTGCCTTACTTTTGCAAACACCATTAGATGTTACTTTATAAAATTTATCTCCAAAATACGACTGCAAAACTAGCGTATCATTATCATTATAGGAAGCACCAATAACATTAAAATTAGGTAAAACTAAAGTTGTACGTTTCCTTGTTTTAATATTATACAAACTAACACCTTGATTTGTTGCAGACGCAATAATATTTTTACTCAACATTTGAGCTGAAAAAAAACCCTTGCGGTCTGTAATTCTTTTTTCAATTACCAGTGAATCACCTTGCACATAATAAAAAAACCCTTTAAAACTTTGACACCATATTCTTCCAGACTCATCTTCTAAAATATTAGTAACAGCTTTTGCTACTGGATTATTATTTTCATAATTTTTTATATCAAACCCATCAAAACTATATAATCCCACATCACTTGCTAGCCAAATAAAACCATTCCTACTCTGATACACATCATAAACAGTATTGCATGGAAAACCTGTAGCAATATCTAAACTTTTATAATAAGGTGTTTGGCTAATTGCTTTAGTTAAAAACAACCATGAGAATATAAAATATATTATTACACACTTAAAAGACATACTAACGTTTAAAAATAATAAAATCCTGCTAATTCAATAGTAAGTATTGTTTTTTAATTAGCAGATACGTTTCACAAGATAATTTATACGTTTCACAAGGTTGTTTTTTTTATTTAGAGACAAATGTATTGTTTGCATGTTATTATGGATTTATTAAAAAAAATAGCACTAAAAAGTAACAAACAAACACTATTTATTGAAGTAAACGAAATTGTATTAGTTAAGGCTATGAATATATACTGCAACATATACTTAGTTAATGGAGAAAAAATACTGATTACTGAAACATTATCAATAATTGAAAAACATTTGTTAAAAAACAACTTCTATAAAACCCACAGAAGTTACTTAATTAACATAAACTATATTAAATCATATAACAAACTAAATCAAAAACTAGAATTAAAAACAATAAATGACCTAATTCCAATTTCTAGAGATAAGAAAAAAGACTTCGAACAATTTTTAACCACTTGTTTTTAAATGGGTATTAAATATTATTTATACTTTAGGCATTCGGTTATATGAAATACATAAATAAATATTTGCTATTTATATTTTTTGGTCTTACTAAAATATCTTTTTCTCAAGATAGCACTGGATTAAAAATATACCCCACTGTAATTGCAAGCTATTTCCCAAAAGATTCAAATGGTTTAAGCAAATACAATCCTTTTTTAATAGGTGGTACGGCAATATCATACAAAAAGTTTTACGGTGAAATTAGATACAACTATGACCAATTAAATACATTAGGAATATATGGTGGTAAAACATATACTCGTGTTGGCTCAAAAATGGAACATTTATTCACTCCCCAATTAGGTGTTTTAATGGGTGATTACAATGGGGCATCATTGCAATTTTATTACCAAGGTTTTCATAAAATTTTCGAAATCAATTTTTTAAATCAATATTCTGTTCCTATATCAGGCCAAAGCCAGTTTTATTATAACTGGTCTGGCATTGACTTTATTTTATACAAAAATTTCCGTTTAGGAGTGTCAGAGCAATTTTATAGCGATGTACAAATAAATTATAAAACATTTGATGGAGGTATTTCAGCTGCATTAAAAAATAATAATACCACTATTCAGTTATACTGGTTTAACTTCTACGATATTAATAACAACTACATTACATTATTTTTGCAACAAAAAATTTCGTTTAAAAAACGAAAAAAGTAAAAATCAATACGAATAAAACTTTTACTAAAAAAAGATTAGTGTTTTCCAAAGTTTCCTCTACTATCCCATTAACTTTATTAATAAGTATTTATATAAGTTTACTACGCGCTTAATTAATTTATTGCTTTCTACAAGTTAAACCCTACACTTCACAAGGTTGTTTTGGTCAGCATGTTTTATAACTTTTTATTTGCAGTAAATAAATTAATAAAAAAACAATTATGAAAAAAGTATGTTTTATAGCATCTATTGCTATACTAGGTTTAAGTGCAAATTTAGGTGCACAAAATGCGTTCAGTAAAATGAAAGAAAAGCTTGAAAGTGCAGCGACACCAAAAGGAGCTTATTATTACTATTATGAAAACATTGGTAAACAAGAAAAAGCAAAAGAGGTTCTTATAACGCAAAATTTTTCGATAATAGATGAAAACAATTTATTTCGAAAAGGAACTTCAAAATATGGCACAGACCAAGATGCAAATTTTAAAAAAGTTGATATGCCTAGCATGAAGCAAGCTGTATTTATGGAAACTAATTTTCATAACATAATTATTAAAGTACAAGATGATGTTTTTTTACGTGCATATTTTCAAGGACAAGAGTGTGAATTAAAAAATTTGAATTTGATTGAAGTGTTTTCTACTAACAAAGAATACATTAAAGAAATCCAAAAAGATGATAAATGCGAAAACTATAAAAAACTAGAAACTGCATTGAATGATTTTATTAAAGCTGAAGCTGATAAAAATGCTGCCAACAAAGCGCAAGAAGATAAAAAACAATCTGAGTTAGCTGCTAGTAGAAAACTACCCGTACCAACCAAAACAAATCCTTGCAACCAAGCTAAACTTCGAGAGTTGTGTCAAACACGTGTAGGAAATGATAAGATAATATATTGTTATTTTGCGATACCTGATATAACAAAAGCTATTAGCCCTACAAATGAATGGAAAATGATTAAAGAAAAGAAAACTGTAAATGGAACGTATGATGATTTTATTACAAAAAGAAGAATATTTGCTATTTGTATTTATGAATCAC
>CALMMX010000286.1 GCA_937868545.1 uncultured Bacteroidota bacterium | reverse complement strand
TTAAATGAAACCCTGTAATCAGAATATCATCTTCAAACATTTTTTGGAATAATTGGTGGGATAATTTTAATTGTTTTTGGCGCGTTTTTCTTTAAAAAAACACCAGTAAAAACAGATGACACCATTGATATTGAAAACCAATTACCAAGTCCATCAGTAATGATGTTAAAAGGTTTTTTCTTAAATTTATTTAACCCAACGGTATGGTTACTTTGGCTTGCCAATGTTACTGCAATTAGTAAACCATTAGATTATTCTATAGTTAAAATGTTTATCTTTTTTTTATTGGTTTTAACAGCAGTATTATTTATTGAATTATTTAAAGTGAAACTTGCTGGTAAAATTAAACATTACCTAACAGATAAAATTATGATGATTGTAAACTACATTACAGGAACATCGCTGATTATTTTCGGATTAATACTTATTTACAATCACTTTTTTGCAAAATAAAATGGCAGAACATTCATTTACAGAACTTCAAAAAAAACTTGAGGAAACAATTAAAACATTTCCTTATTTATATTTATTTAAATTCATTATTAAAGCTGATAATAAAAGTATGGCACTTATTGAAGTAATGTTTGATAATGATGCTGAAATACACCAAAAACAATCTTCAAAAGGTAATTACATAAGCATTTCGGTTAAACAAGTAGTTTTAAGTGTAGATGAAATTATAACTATTTACAAAAAAGCCGCTCAAATTGAAGGGGTTATTGTTCTTTAATTAAATTATTAGATTTAAATTTTATGACGTTATTAAGAATTTTATTTTATTCCTGTGGTATAATGATTTTTATTTCATGTAATAAAACTGATAAAAGTGTAATTTATGAAACTGAAATAAACAATCAAAAATTTAGAATTGAAAGATGTCTAAGAAAAACATACAATTCAAATTATCTTTATTATCGCCTAGTATTAGATAACTCAAAACCTATTGAAATAAATTCTTTAGATGCTAGCTTTGGATTACCTTATAATTCAACTATTTTTAATACGTCTATAATACATTATTTTGATACAACAATAAGTTATTGTGAAATTGAAAATCCTGATAAATTAGTTGAAGAAAATAGTGCATACCTTAATAAAGATGATTATAGCGATTCTGAAAAAGTTTCAATTAAAAATTTCATAAAAGAAGAAGTTTACAAAAACGTAAAAACAGAACGCAAAAGATTCTTAATTTATTTAAATCCTAAAGAATATTCAAAAACTGAATTTGAAACTATTGCTCAAGCTATAAGTAAAAATAGTTATCAAATAGATACATTGCTATTTGCCTGCCAACCGTTTAATACATTTAGACAAGCGTATGATGGATGGCAATTAAGTGGAATTGTTTATGGTAATATTGATGATTTTTGTGAAACCTATACAAAAAGTACTGAAGACTATTTTAAAATTTATCCTGATGGGCAAATTTTACATTATAATGAACTAAGTTTACCAGGAAAATCATGGCTTTCTGGACAAGATTATATTTATTCTAAAATTATAATGCCAGAAAATAAAATAAAATTAAAATCATACAAATTAAAAGATTTAATACCTTATAAGAACAGCAAAGGAATTAGCATTACATCTAATTTTAAAATTGTTGAAGATTCAATAAATTAAATTTTTAAATAATTTGAAAACCTACCAAATACATAACAATGAATTTACTGTTCAAGTAAAATCTTTTGGGGCCGAACTTTGTTCCGTAAAATCAAACAAAACAGGTATTGAGTATATATGGCAAGCTAACCCCGAATTGTGGCCAAGGCATGCTCCAAATTTATTTCCTATAGTTGGTAAATTAAAAGATGGTACATTTCAATATAATACAAATTCATACAATTTGCCCCAACATGGCTTTGCACGTGATAAAGAATTCATTTGTGTTGAAGAAAGTGAATCAAAATTAGTTTTTGAACTAACTGCTAACGAAGAAAGCTTACTCACCTACCCTTTCCACTTTTCGTTACAAATTGCTTATACACTTTGCAATAATTCATTATTAACAGAGTATATTATTTTTAATCCAGATAATACAGATTTGTATTTTTCAGTTGGGGCGCATCCTGCATTTAATTGCCCATTGCAAGAAAATGAATGCTTTGATGATTATATACTTCAAATTCCTAATAAAAACGAATTAATTATTAATACCTTAAATGATGGTTTAATAAAAGACCAAACTAAGAAAATAGAATTAAGTAATAATAAACTACCAATAGCTGTATCATTATTTGAAAATGATGCTTTAGTATTAATGAATAAACAAATTGAAGCGATTTCGTTATTAAGCACAAAAACAAATCATGGTGTTTCAATGGATTGCAAAGGCTGGCCCTTTTTTGGGATTTGGACAAAAAAACAATCTAACAAATATGTTTGTTTAGAACCTTGGTATGGAATTGCAGATTCAGAAACAACTAATCAAGAATTTGAATCTAAAAATGGTATCATCAAACTCACTCCTTATAACACTTTTACTTGCTCATTTAATTTAAATTTCTTTTAGTTTTGAATAAGCTGTATAAATACCTTGTTCTATTTATTATTTGTATTGTTGGTATAGGCTTTAATTACAATAGAATTAACCAATTTCCTCAAAACATACATTGTTGGGCGCAATGCGATAGATATGCCATTGCATTAGGATTTTTGGATAATAATGGTGATTTTTTTCATCCTCAAACTTTTGTTTATAATAAACAATTTCCTGATGAATTCAATACTATAAGTAATAGTACAATTACATCTGTCGATTTTCCTATTTATGATTATTGTGCCTATTTATTAATGAATCTATTTAATACTACAGATCCATGGTGCTTTAAATTATTTTCATTAATCTACAGTTTAATTGGCTTTTTTTATTTGTACAAATTAACTACGTTGTTTACATCATCAAAATTTAAACAAATGTTAGTGATAGTATTTGCTATTACATCTCCGGTTGTTATCTATTTTCAAGCAGGAATGCTGCCTAGCACCACATCATTAGCTAATACTATTATTGGTATTTATTTTATATTTAATTACTATACAAGCAATCAAAAAAAGCATTTTTTTATAGGTGTATTATTTTTAACCATAGCCACTTTGGCTCGTTTACCATTTATAATAACTATAATTGCTTTAATGGCTAACGAATTTTTAACCATTCTAAAAAGTAAAAAAATTAAATGGTTTATTGTTTTTAGTTTCTTAATTTCTCTAATAAGTATATTATCATATCTACAATATAATGCTTACTTGCGAAACACCTATGGTTCATTATTCTTAAGCAGTTTATTACCAGCCAAAACATACGAAGAATTAAAAGAAATAGTCTTTACCGTATGCGATAGATGGTTACTACACTATTTTTCTATTTACCATTATATAATGATTTTTGGAGCAATCCTATTCTATCTAATTAATTTAAAAAAGATTAAATCCACATTAAATAGTATTGATAGCCTATTCATACGTTTTATTATTATAAATTTTATTGGAGTTATATTATTTTTCTTTGCTATGGCATTCCAATTTTTGAGTCACGACTACTATTTCTTAGATTCGTTTTATTTACCAATTGTATTATTATTTTTATTTACTATTTCGAAAATCCCAACATTTAGTTTCCAAAAAAATAATACAATTATTGGATGGCTTAGTTTGTTAATTGCAATTCCAATGTGTATACATGCACAATCTATTTTATCATATAGAAAAACTGTATTTAGTCCAAATCCTACAGTTGAAAGATTTTATAATGCCGATAAACTTTTAGCTGCACTGCAAATCCCTAAAACTGCAAAAATTCTTACTATTAATGAAGATGGTCCAAACAACCCTTTAATACTATTAAAACGAAAAGGCTATAGTGTAATTTGGCCCGAAAAAGAAAAAATATCAAATGCTTTAAACTGGCCCTTTGACTATTTAGTTTTAGATAATGCTAAACTAATTACTTCAATTTATCCCAATTACCCTGATATAAAAAATAAAATAGTAAAAATTGGAGGTAACAACTTTATTTCTGTTTATATAAAAAAACAAAATAATGAAACTACCACAGTAAAAGATTTTCTAAATATTAATTTATTACCAATTTCCCATCATACAAAAATTTCGTTTGATACAATTTTAGACTCTAACACATCAAATGTAGACACTTTAAGTAATGTAGCTTATTCGGGAAAATACGCAGGTGTTGTTACATCAAAAAATGAATATGGTGTTACTTACAAATTTAAAAATGTAGATATTTCAAACAAAGAAAATACTATCGTTTACATTTCATCTTTTATTAATGCATTAGATAAACCAAAAGATTTATTAATCACAGTTTCTGTATCATGTAATAATAAAGATTTGTACTTTTTTGTTAATGATATTTCTGAATATTGTAACATTAACACCTGGACAAAGCATGAAAACATTTTTAATATTCCTAAAACAAAGGAAAAAAACTGTGACATTAACATTTTTATATGGAATAAAGGAAAAAATACAATTCTATATGATGATATTGATATAAGTATTTACTAACTTTGAAAAACACTGTTAAAATTTAAAACCGATTACTTAAATGATACAAATTTTAAAAGATAGACTACAAGCTTCTATTGATTTAAAAACTGCTTTGTTAAATGATACTGCCATTTTATCTACAGTAGAAAAAATTGTAAAAGAAATAGTGGTATGCTATAAAAACGATGGTAAAGTTTTATGGGCCGGAAATGGTGGCTCAGCAGCCGATTCGCAACATTTAGCTGCCGAATTAAGTGGTCGTTTTTATTATGACCGTCCACCATTATTTAGTGAAGCATTGCATGTAAATACAAGCTATACAACAGCTGTAGCAAATGATTATAGTTATGATGTTATTTATAGCAGATTAACAAAAGCTATGGGACGTAAAGGAGACGTACTTATTGGTTTATCTACAAGTGGTAATTCAAAAAATGTAATTGAAGCATTAAAAGTTGCAAATGAAATAGGTATGGTAACAGTAGGTTTTACAGGTCTTACAGGTGGTGCTATGAAAGACCATTGCAAATACTTGGTAAATATTCCATCAAAAGATACACCACGCATACAAGAGTGCCATATGATATTAGGACATACTATATGCGAATTAGTTGAAATTGAATTGTTTCCAAAACCTTAAAAATGACCATAAAAATTGAACGAGATATTGAATACACAGAAGCTATCATTTTAGCAGGTGGCTTCGGAACAAGGTTAAAAGAAGTGGTAACAGATTTACCAAAACCAATGGCCCCAATAAATGACGTTCCTTTTTTAAATTATTTACTTAACTATTTAACCCATTTTGGAATTAAGCACATTGTAATTTCAACAGGACATTTATCAGAAAAAATAACCGATTACTACAATTCACTAGGTAAAAAGCCCGAATGGGGTGGTGCAAAACTATCTTTTTCTCACGAAAGCTCTCCATTAGGTACTGGAGGAGCCATAAGATTAGCACTAGAAAAATGCAAACAAAAACAAGTATTGGTTTTAAATGGCGATTCTTTTTTTGATTTTGATATTAAACAATTTTCATACTTACACAAAGTTTATCATTCTAATTTTTCATTAGCTCTCAGAACCATTGATAATGCAGAAAGATATGGCACTGTAGAATGTAATAACCAAAACCAAATAGAATCTTTTAAAGAAAAATCGGGATTAGAAACTGAAGGTTTAATAAATGCTGGAATTTACATTATAAAAAAAGAACCATTTCTAAGCAAAACTGAAGCAAATAAAAATTTTTCAATTGAAAAAGATTTTTTTGAAAAACAATTAACGGAAGAAAAAATTCATGGATTTAAATTTGATGGATACTTTATAGATATTGGAATTCCTGAAGATTACTCAAAAGCACAAAATGACTTTAAAGAATTTAAATATAGATAATACTTGGACATTGTTCCTCGATAGAGATGGTGTAATCAATAAAAAGCTTGAAAATGATTACGTTAAACACACCACAGAATTTGAATTTATAGATGGCGTGCTTAACGCTCTACGAATTTTAAATCCACTATTTAAACATATTGTTGTAGTTACAAATCAACAATGTATAGGCAAACGTATTATCTTTCCAGAAGACTTAGAACTTATTCATCAAAATATGTTGTATGAAATAAGCTACCTTAAAGGTAGAATTGATAAAATTTACTACGCCCCACAGTTAGCCTCTGAAAATCATCCTTATAGAAAACCCGGAATAGGAATGGCTTTGCAAGCTAAGCAAGATTTTCCTGACATTGATTTTTCTAAATCTATAATTGTAGGAGATAGTATGAGTGATATGGAATTTGGAAAAAATGCAGGTATGAAAACGGTTTATATTTCTAATGAACCAAAAACAAACGAACTCATAGATTTTAATTTTAAATCACTCATTTATTTTGCTCATAGTTTATCTACTAATTGATAAGTAGCGTGAAAGTATCAATCATAACCATAACTTATAATAGCGAGGCTACACTTAAAGATACCATCAATTCTGTAGTTTCACAAACCTACTCAGATATTGAATATATATTAATTGATGGAAAATCAACAGATAATACTATTTCAATAATTAAATCATACGGAAACAAAATAAGTACTTTAGTTTCAGAAAAAGATAAAGGCTTATACGATGCTTTAAATAAAGGTATTTCGTTGGCTACTGGTGATATTATTGGCATTTTACATAGTGATGATTTTTATACTGACACTCATGTTATACAAAAAGTTGTAGACACTTTTAATAAATCTCATGCTGATGCTGTTTATGCCGATTTGTACTATGTAGATAAAGATAATACTAATACCATACATCGTAAATGGAAATCGGGAGAATACACTCATGGAATGTTTTTAAATGGTTGGATGCCTCCCCACCCTACTGTATTTATTAAAAAAGACATCTATACAAAACTTGGCAATTTTAATTTAGAATTGACTTCTGCTGCAGACTATGAATTAATGCTTCGCTTTATTCATAAACACAAAATAAAACTAGCGTACTTACCTGAATTTATTATAAAAATGCGTGTTGGCGGGAAAAGTAATGTATCTCTTAAAAACCGCATTAAAGCAAATAAAGAAGACCGTAACGCTTGGAAACTCAATAATATTAAACCTTATTTTTACACCCTCTATTTAAAACCTTTACGTAAAATTGTTCAGCTATTTAAAAAATAAATAAAATGGAAACTCAATTAACACTAAGAATAGATTGGAGCGAACTTGATGCATTTGGACATGTAAATAATGTTATGTTTATGAAATACATACAAGCTGCACGTTTAAATTTTAATGAACATATAGGATTAATGAATTTATTTTCGGCTCAAAACATTGGTTTTATGGTTGCTGAAACAAATTGTCAATTTAAGAAACCATTGCACTATCCAGGAAACGTAACTATTCTTACAAAACTAATTTTTACTAAAAATACAAGTTATAGCATTGAGCATACACTTACAAATAATGAGGGGGAAATTGTAGCCATTGGTAAAGACATTCTAGTTGTTTACGATTTTAATAAAAACGAAAAATGTTTAATCCCTTCGAGTTTATTATTAAATAAATAACACAAACCACTAAAAATTAATAATTAAGAGTTTTAATTTTTATCCATTAAACTTTATAATTTTAATTAATAACTTTATTAGGATATGATACATCAAACCGACTTTGAAAAACTCTTAGCTAGGCTAAATTCTAAGGGAATTGAAAACCCAATTTCAATGTCATACCCAGCGCCAAATCAGGAGATGGCAACAGATTTTATAAATTCTCTAAATTTTGAACCCACACTTTTTTTCAAAAATATATGCAATGATTTTTTTGGAATAGATATCATTTGGGAAGAAACAGAGAAAATTAAATCTACCAATACTTTCATGTTAATGATGAGTAACATGCAAAGTTCTACACTAACAATAATTAATGGAGTACCTGAGTCATTATTTAGTAATGGTTATTTCCCGCTTGCTAACCGTGGGTTTGGTGTGAGTGTAGTTTTTAAAATAGTAAATCAACAAATAATTTTATTCTTAATATTACAAGATTCATCTATTCATGAATTGGATATTTCTTTTGAGGAATACATTAATTTGATGGTTCAAACTGGTGGTATTGATTTAACAGAAATTTACTTAACTAAAGTTTTTCCAGAATCATTAAAAAAATGCCATTACGATAATTTTAAAGAACGCTTACAAACCAATTTTCCGGAAATAGATTTAAAACTATTTAAACAATTAAACACGATTAATTCATTACCGAATTATTACAACACTTTTACTAACTATAATTTTGCCAATAAATTTAAAACTGCATATAATTCTATAAATGAAAATTATACTATAAAACTAAACCCTGCATATATTCAAGAAATAAGACGTGTAGAACTTCAAAGTGGATATTGTTTGCCAGAAGAATTTATTGCGTTTTATTTATGCGTTGGAAGTATCGGAGTTGGATATATTGCTCCTAATTATGAAGAAAGATTAAGCATAGGTTTTAGAATTTTACCTTTACAAGAAATGTTTGGCGGAAAAATTGGTTCATCTACAAATCCAGATTATTGGAATAAAGATGTTAAGCAATATTGGGAGTTACCTGAAGATAAACATCTTGATTTAAAAGGAATTCACCCATTTTATATAAGTGAATATGGAATAATAGGCTTAAAATTTAATAATGGAATTTCAGTATTTTATATTAGCAATGATTATGAAGCAAAAAAATTAGACTTAAGTTTTAATGACCTAATTAATGAATTACTAAATACCAGAGGATTTGGAAGATGGCAGTATCATTTAGCTTTCCATTCTACTAACGAAAATTATGCTAATATGTTATTAAAAGCATTTCCCGATGCAAATATTGAACTGTATAAATAAAGTATAATTATA
>CALMMX010000285.1 GCA_937868545.1 uncultured Bacteroidota bacterium | reverse complement strand
TGTAGCTGGTTTATTTTTTGCATTAATTGGAAATGCACAAAACACAAAACGTCCCGATAATTGGTTCAACCTAGATGCTAGTAAAAATAATGTAAACGGAGTAAGTTCTGAAAGATCTTATGAAGAATTATTAAAAGGAAAAAAATCAACAACAATTATAGTTGGTGTTTTAGATAGCGGTGTGGATTATAACCACGAAGATTTAAAAGATGTAATGTGGACAAACCCAGGAGAAATTCCAGGTAATGGTATTGATGATGACAAAAATGGTTATATTGATGATATACATGGTTGGAATTTTATAGGTAATAAAGATGGAAGAAATGTTGAAGTTGACAATCTTGAAATTACCCGTGTTTATAAAGCTTTAAGTGATAAATACAAAGGAAAGACTGAAGCTGATTTAAAAACTAAGGCAGAGAAAAAAGAGTTTAAATACTATCAAGTAGTTAAGGCCGATTATGAAAAAGAGTTTTCTCAAAACGAGGCGCAGGTAAATCAATATAAATTTATTCGTGATGCAGTTCAAACTGTAGTTGATAACATTAAAAAATCTAGAGATGGTAATGTTGTTACGGAAGAAGATTTAAAAAAATATGAGCCAAAAGAACAAAAAGAAAAACAAGGTAAAATGATTGCTTTAGCTCAAGCAAAATCAGGAATGATGCCTGAAGAATTAATAAGTGAGCTTAATGGTGCAATTAAATCTATGGAAAGTTCGCGTTTAGATCTTAATGGAGATACACGTGCTATAGTTGGAGATAATTATAACGATTTATACGAAAAAAATTATGGCAATGCCGACTGTAAAGGTCCGGGTGCATTACACGGAACGCATGTAGCTGGTATTATTGCTGCTGCTCGTAATAACAAAATTGGAATGGATGGTGTAGCTGATAATGTTAAAATTATGGCTGTACGTTGTGTGCCTGATGGAGATGAAAGAGATAAAGACATTGCAAATGCTATTAGATACGCAGTTGATAATGGTGCTGTGATTTTGAACATGAGCTTTGGTAAAAAATATTCACCAGGTAAAAAAGTAGTTGATGAAGCAGTTAAATATGCAGAAAGTAAAGGTGTTTTATTAATTCATGCAGCTGGTAATAGTTCTGACGATATAGATGAAATAGTACATTACCCATGCAAAAAAATGGAAAATGGAAAAACTGCACCTAATTTTATTGATGTTGGTGCTTTAAGCTGGCAACCAGAAGAGGAAATTGCAGCTGATTTTAGTAACTACGGTAAAAAAACAGTTGATATTTTTGCTCCAGGTGTTGATATTTATTCTACTATTCCTGAAAATAAATACAAAAACGAAAGTGGAACAAGTATGGCTGCTCCTGTAGTTGCTGGTGTTGCAGCTGTATTAAAATCCTATTTCCCAACTTTAACGCCTAAAGAATTAAAAAAGATTTTATTGAAATCTTCTGTTAAGGCATACAAAGACAAAAAAGTAATTAAACCAGGTACAAAAGATGAAATGATTGAATTTGGTGAATTATCTAAAACTGGCGGAATTGTAAACCTTTATGAAGCTATTTTATTAGCTCAAAAAATGACAAAATAGTATTTTTTTTATTTCAAATTAATGTAAAAAGAGTTTCCTTTAAATAAAGGAAACTCTTTTTGTTTGATTAACTTTGCAGGACACAATTATATTTTAATTTAAATATTTGACATCAAATTATGAAAAAAATAAATGTAGCTATAAATGGTTTTGGCAGAATTGGACGAGTATTTTTTAGAATAGCTCATAATAATCCAAATATTAATATTGTTGCTATTAACGATATTACTGATTCCGGTACCCTAGCCCATCTTTTAAAATATGATTCTGTTCATCGCAAATTTAATGCTGATGTAAAACATGATAATAACCATATTTATGTTGACGGAAAAGAAATAAAAACTTTTGCTTCAAAAGACCCTGAAAATTTACCTTGGAAAGCATTAAACATTGATATAGTTATTGAAAGTACCGGCTTATTCTTAGATAAAGCATCTGCTCAAAAACATTTAAATGCAGGTGCTAAAAAAATAATTTTATCTGCTCCAGCTAAAGATGATGATATTAGAACCATTGTAATGGGTGTTAATGACGAACTTTTAGAAAGTGATGATCTTATTGTTTCCAATGCATCTTGTACAACAAACTGCGCAGCTCCCATGCTAGCTGTTTTAAAACAATGGGGTATTGAAGAAGCATTTGTTACTACTGTTCATTCTTATACAGGCGACCAAAGAATACATGATGCACCACATAAAGATTTAAGAAGAGCGCGTGCTGCTGCCATGAGTATTATTCCTACAAGTACTGGTGCTGCTAAAGCATTAGGGAAAATTTTCCCCGAACTTGAAGATAAATTAGGTGGTTGTGGAATGCGTGTACCTGTTCCTGATGGTTCTTTAACTGATATTACTTGCGTTTTAACAGAATACCCAAGTGTTGAACAAATAAATGAAGCTTTTAAAAAATCATCTGAAGGAAAATTAAAAGGAATTTTAGAATATACAGAAGATCCATTAGTTTCTACAGATGTTATAGGAAACGGACATTCAGTTGTTTTTGATTCGGATTTTACAACCGTTGTGGGTAATTTAGTTAAAATTATTGGCTGGTATGATAATGAATTTGGCTACAGCAGCCGACTTGTTGACTTAGCTATAAAAATGGGAAATATGTGATTCTAAATTTAAAGTTTCAAAAATCTAAAATTAGAAATGGATTTTTCTGAACTTATAGTTATAAAATATAAGCCAGACGCCCACATTTTACAATCATAACTTTTATAATCTGTAAAAGTAACATCATTTTCTTCAATCACTTCTCCATTAATAGTGGTAATTTTTATATGTTTAACAGAATTGCCATCGTTCAACTTTGATAAAATAGTAAATGAATCAACAGCAGGATTTGGGAAAATTGAAAAAGCATTTTTTAATTCATTATCTTTTACAAAAAGCGTCAAATCAACTTTCCAAATACTATCTGCCCACTGTGGATTATCAATAAACGGATTTCTGTTATGTTGAAATCTGTAGTAAATTGAATCGTTTCGAGCTATTTCCTTTGCACTTACTGGGTCATCATGATGCCATTGCAACAATACATTCACTTCCCAAGGTAAAATATCCGATTTATTTGTAGCATCAGAAAAAGACCAAGAACCATCTTCCGAAAAATAACGTGTACTCATATAAAAAAAACCTCTCGCTAAATCACCTTTATATTCATCTATTGGCTCAAAAACGGTTGAAGAATAGCCCAAATCGGAACTAATTCCAAGTTTACTTCCATTTAAGCTTGTCCAACTTGCAGTTGAAACATTTCCATAAGGATAGTTACTTCTAAGACCATTTACTTTACCATCTGTTGGGTAAATATGAAACATATCAGAAACTGGCCCAGTAACAGAGCTAAACCAACTTTGTGGCCAACTATGTTCTCTATTATAACAATCTCCTTCTACAGAGTAACTTCCACATTGGTCACTTACAAATGTGTAAATATATGGAGGTGTACCACTCGGAATATCACTGTAAATGTCCCAAACCTTTCCAGTTGGAGTAATATCTGTCTTTTGAAAGGCAGTCCATAAACCAGCATAAGATACTACACTATGACTTTTAATAATATTATGCAAAGCTAATTTTAAAGGTGCGCCAGTTAAACCAGCTGCTGGGGTATAATATCCGGGAGGTATTTGAGATAAACACAATTTAGATACTAAAATCACATATACTACTAAATACTTCATACTACCAATTTTTTATTAATAACTAAATTACACTAAATGAATTCAATTTTTTAAAAGTACAAAAAACATACAAATTGTAAACTTCAATATAACTTGAAGCAGAAAAAACAAAATTGAATTTTATTTATCAATAAATTCACTCTAATCAAATAAAGAAAAAAACAACTTAAATCATTGTTTAATAAACTTCTGCATTGGAAAAATTGAATCTTTGACCTTAATAAAATATAATCCACTTGCTAAATTAGATAAATTTATAATTGAAGATTGAGTCAATTCAACCTCTTTAACAACTCTACATAAATTATTTAAAATTTGAAAATATAATTTTTGATTTTCAGGAAGAATTACACTTAAATTTTCTGATACTGGATTTGGAGATATTTTAAAAGGTAATATTTCATTTTGACTTTCCTCATCAATTGAAACTAATAAACTAGTTTCTGAAGGATTAATATAAATGACATATACATCCCCATCAATAAATCCATTAATGCTAATATCAGTAGAATCAGCATTAAAGTTTACATTACCTGTATAAGTTGTAATTGGTGCTCTTAAAGGGACAGAATAAGGAACATTATTACTTGGGATATGTTGTATAACTAATGACTTAGTACAACTTGAGCAATATGGGTAATTTTTAATTTTAACTTTAATCCATAGTAATTAGGCAAATTGCCTTTTTATTCAACAATCTAATATTCA